>NZ_JBHYRR010000018.1:0-64555 GCF_047974155.1 Megasphaera jansseni
ATGAACGGCTTGGCCCTCTGATGGAAAAATACGACAAAGATTTCTAAAAAAAATTACACAAAATTCTTGACATACCCCCTATATCACCCACCGCATCAAAGCTGCCCATACGTTGGCAAAATAATCACATAGCAAAAAGGAGCTGCCTCATCAGGGCAGCTCCTTTTAAGTTGTTAGCGGTTAGGGGCTAGCAGATGGCATGTGCCTTCATGCGACACCCCTTTGACGGACTCTCCTATAAATGCTAAACTTGACATAGAAAAAGGTGCTACCGATAGACGGTTAGCCCTCAAGATTATTTAAAGAAAAATAACCGTTGCGTTGCGAGCGAGGCGGTTATTTTTCTTTATGTGAATACGAATCGCTAATAATGAACTCATCACATAAGTCCTTAAAAAAGGTCGCAAACTGCTATAAAAATATGAAACCATTTTTCTAAACTTCAAACATAAAGGACAGGGACTACTGCTATCGCAGTAGTCCCTGTTCTCGAAGGAGGACAAATGTATATAAGTAACGATCAGAATTTCTGACCGGCCTTATCTTTTTTCAGCCATTCAATCAAGACTTCTTCTCGAGTCTTCTTGATATGATCCAGTTCTTCCGGTTTCCACTGATATAGTCCAGTACCCGTTTTGGCGCCCAAGTTCCCTTCATCAACGCATTTTTTCATGACGGAAGAGCCTTCTTTGTCATCAGCCAAATCAGCATTCAAATACGCTGAAATATTATAGAAAATATCAAGACCTCCTAAATCAGCTGTTTCAAGCGGTCCCGTCACGCCTAACCGGCGGCCAATACTATATTTACAAATAAGATCGACAGCTTCTGCAGTTGCGATACCTTCTTGTACACAATATAAGGCTTCACGAAGCAGGGCAAACTGTAACCGGTTTCCCACGAAGCCCGGAGCTTCTTTCAAAAGGGCTACTGGTTTTTTCCCGATTTTTTCCATGAGCTGCCAAGTAATATCTACCGTTTCTTGGCTTGTCTTTTCACCTGGAACGACTTCAACCAAAGGAATAAGGTGAGGCGGATTCCAAAAATGAGCAACGACGAAACGTTCCGGATGTTTGAGAACGGAGGCGACTTCTGTCGGCAAAAGGCCAGAAGAGTCCGTAGCAAAAATAACATCTGGGCCAAGATATTTTTCCAATTCTCCATAAACATATTGTTTAACATCCATGTCTTCTGCTACCGATTCGAGAACAAAATCGGCATCCTTGGCAGCATCTTCAATCGATGTAACACCATGGATATGACCGAGCAATTCTTTTTCTTCCGCTTCGGACAGCAAATCGTTCGCTTTCATGACATCTAATGTTGCATGTATATTCCGCATAGCCCGGGCAATACTGGCATCTTTACGCCCAAACATGTTTACTTCATACCCATTCTGGGCAAACGCAATGGCGGTGCCAAACCCCATCGTCCCACACCCTAAATTGCAAATCCGTTTGATATCTTTTAACTGTTTCATACTTTTACCTTCTTTCCATTACACATATTTTTTAAATAGCAAAAGGAATCACCGTTAAGCCAACCACCATGATGATGCCTAATACAATAAAGGCAACGAAACTATATCCTACAAAATCCTTGAATTCCAATCCGCAAACGGCCATAAACGGAACGGCAAAGAAAGGTTGTACTAATGCCGTTAAATCCCCGCCAAACATATAAGCAATAACTGTCTGCGCATCAGGAATCCCCAAGGCCTGACCGGCTGGGATAAGGAAAGGCGCTTCAATAACCCATTTGCTGCCACCTGAAGGAATAAAGTAGCTGATAATTCCCGTCAAGATGGCTGCAATAGCAGGGAATGTGGTTTCATTACTAAAAGCAATAACCCAGGACGCAATGGTATCGACCAAGCCAGTGTATTTCATGATGCCATAAATACCGGCATAGAAGGGGAACTGTAAAATAACGCCCCAAGCGGCTGGCGTCGATGCTTTGACAGCCTGTAATAACGCAGCTGGCGAACCATAAAGCCAAATAATCAATGTCAGGAAAAGGAAATTCAAAACATTAATATCCAGAGATTTTCCTAAAACAAAGAAATGATAGCCTAAATAAACCAAGAACATGCAGCCAATCAGATAAGAGCACCATGGCGTATAAGTAACCCATTCGCTCGGCGTCTTAATGTCTTTTTTCTTAGGCATGACTGGCGCTGTAATATTAGCTAATTCCGGATTCCACTGAGAAATAGAAACCATTTTGGTCTTGTCTTTGGGCTGGAGTACGAATCCAAATAAAATTAAAATAACAATAACCGAGAGAATAGTTAAAATCAAATTGTACGGATGAAAGATTGTCATGGAAATGGGAATGACGCCTATTTCCTTAACCATAAAGTGATCCGCTGTGGCAACCAATAACGGAGCTGATCCGGAAAGCCCCATATGCCAAATAAAGAACGGCGTCCAGGCGGCGCCACATAAATAGCGATAATCAATAAGAATATGTTTCCGTTCTGCTTGAACTGCTAAATTCTTACAAATAAGGGCCGCAAATACCAAGCCAAAGCCCCAGTTCAAATAGAAACCAATAGCTGACAACAAAACGACATAAATGTAAACAGCCGTAGGAGAATTCGGTTTACTACATACCGATGAAATAAGGCGTGTGCAAACCGGGGTGGTAGCTAAAGCATACCCAGTTATGACAATCAATGACATCTGCATAGAAAATGCTAACAACGTCCAAAATCCATTCCCCCAAGCGATAACTGTATCCAAGGGACCTGACGAAGTAAACAGCAATGCTAAAATAAAAGCAACAATCGTTAATACAAGGGCAATAACATATGAATCCGGAACCCATTTTTGGGCAAAATCCGTAAAGTAATCGGTAAATTGTTTCTTTTCCTTAACCATAGTGTTATCTCCTTTCTTTATAGGATTTGTTTGTGATTGATTTCACATTTTTATAGGGAATAGAAGCCTCCGAACTATGCAAAAGGGCGGTTTTTCCAGAATCCGAAGGCTTTTATTCATGAAAACAGGTTTTATCTTTGAGCTTTTAAATAGGAACCAATTTGATGCTGCAGGCGTGTGAAACCTGCTGAAACGTTAACGTTTCATGACTCTTGCTTTGCCATCTGTGACCAATTTATCATTTTGATTGGTGACAGTGGTGCGAAAAATGATCCGATGTTTCTTATCATCTTTTTCAATACATTCGACAGTCGCGGTCAGCGTATCCCCGTATAAAACAGGTGCTAAAAAGCTGAGTTCCTGATTCATGTAAATCGTATCGATTCCAGGAAGCTCTGTTCCCAATACTGCCGAAATAAGACCAGCTGAAATCATACCATGTGCAATTCGCTGTTTGAACAGCGAGTTTTTCGCAAATTCCGCATTTACATGAACTGGATTAAAGTCCCCAGTCACGCCTGCAAAGGCATACACATCATGTTCAGAGATTGTCTTTGACAAAGACGCTTTATCTCCTACATGGATGTCTTCATAACGGACATTTCTGGCCATGCTACCACCTCCTTAAAAAGCAACCACTATATCTGTAAGCCCATTGGCTTATCTTCAAAAATCCGGCTGTCCATCAATTTAACAGCATTGATGATAGGCTTAAAGTCCATATGTGCCAATATATCTTTTTCCATATCAATCCCGGGAGCAATTTCAATCAATTCCATCCCGTCCGGAGTCAATTTAAACACAGCGCGTTCCGTAACATAGAGGACAGGCTGTCCTATTGAGTTGGCATAATCACCACTAAAAGTAATCTGTTCAACTTGTTTGAGGAACTTTTTATTTCGGCCTTCCTGGGTAATGATCAACTTACCATCCTGAACCGTTTCCTTAAGTCCACCAGCTGTAAATGTACCGCAATAAATCACTTTTTTTGAGTTTTGCGTAATATTTATGAATCCACCACATCCGGCAACACGACCTTTAAACTTACTAACATTGATATTCCCATGTTCATCGGCTTCAGCTAATCCCAGGATGGCTAAGTCAACACCGCCACCATCATAGAAGTCGAATTGATAAGGCTGGTCAAGGATAGCATATGCATTGGTAGCAGCCCCGAAACTATTACCTCCGGCAGGCATCCCACCGATAGTTCCCGCTTCAGTCGTCAATACCATACTGTTGATTCCTTCTTCAGAAGCTACAGCAGAAACACCTTCTGGCATGCCGATGCCTAAATTAACGACAGCATTGGGAATCAATTCCATGGCACAACGGCGGGCAATGATTTTACGGTTCGTCAACGGCATAGCTGGGAGTGAATCAACAGGCACTTTCAAGTCGCCATTAAAAGCAGGATTAAATTCATAATCCCAAGTCATAAAATGGTCGGCTGCATCACTCTGGACAATATAGTCAACTAAGACACCTGGAATTTTAACATCCTTCGGATCCAGGGTTCCGCGAATAGCTGCTTTTTTAACCTGTGCAATGACAATGCCACCACACGCATGTGCTGCTTCTGCAATGGACAGCGCTTCACCCGTACCGATTTCTTCTTCCATCGAAATATTGCCATCCTGGTCAGCCGTCGTACCACGGATAATCCCAACATGAATGGGCCACGGTTTATACCAAAGCCATTCTTCATCATTCATATGAATGACTTCGACCATATCTCGCGTAGTGCCGGCATTCAATTTACCACCTTCCAGACGGGGATCAACGAAGGTCCTCAATCCGACTTTGGTAATCGTCCCCGGCCGATGTCCGGCAATATCCCGGAACCATTGGGAAATCGTCCCTTGGGGAAAGTTGTATGCGAATACTTTGTTTTCCGTAATTAACTTACCGATGCGCGGCGTTAAATTAAAGTGACCACCGACAATACAGCGAAGTAAGCCTTCTTCACCTAAATGATTCAGACCGCGTTCACCACCATCCCCCTGGCCAGCTGCAAAGATGACCGTTAAATCTTTCGGAGCGCCCGTTTCCTTAAACGAAGTCTGTATCTCTTTTAACACAGCTTCAGGAACTAAGCCGCCTACAAAACCACTGGTAGCAAGAATCGCACCATCTTTAATTTGTTTGACTGCTTCCGCTGCCGTTACAAATTTTGCCATATGAATCACATCTCCTTTATTATGTATTTGTTCATTTTAGTGAAGTCCCGTAACAGAGTAAATAATGATAATCACAAATACCGCAAATGTCTTCAACAAGGTAATTGCAAAAATATTTTTATACGAACTGCGATGAGTCAGACCGCAAACTGCCAATAAGGTAATGACAGCCCCATTATGCGGTAAGGTATCAAGACCGCCAGATGCCATTGATGCAACGCGATGGAGGATTTCCGGTCCCATTCCAATCGAAGTCGCCCAAGCCATCCATTCCTGAGACATCAATTCCAAAGCAATGGCCATCCCACCGGAAGCAGACCCAGTAATACCGGCTAACGTCGTAACACTGATGGCTTCTGATACCAGCGGTGTACCACCAATATGAATATTAATCAGCGCATGAGCTACATGCTGAAATCCGGGAAGCTGAGAGATAACATTCCCATAACCAACTTCCGATGCCGTGTTCATAATAGCTAAGAGTGAGCCGATAGCACCAGCATTGAGAATTTTTGTCAAACGATCAATTGATTTGATTTCGCCCTTGCCAATAATCAAAGCCAGGAAAATCCCTGCTACCAATGCAATGATCAACGACCAGATACTCGCAACGTTTTTAACATGAGCTACTACAAGAGGCACGCCTTTCATCGACTGGAACGGTTCAAGAATGGCTGGATGCCAAACAACATATTCCGTAATGAGGAAGTTAATGACTAATACAGCTAACAATGGGACACATGCCAGTTTCCAAGATACCAAGGTTGCATCCGGATTGTCTTCAGGTTCATTGATGGTATGGTTGCCATACCCTTCTCCTTTAGCAATCGCTTTTTTCAGGCAATGGGTAAGATAAACAAAGCCACCGCCGTAAATGATGCAGGCACCGATAATCCCGGCTAAAGGCGCCGAATACAAGGTTGTCCCAAAATAGGCTGTCGGAATAATGTTCTGAATCTGAGGAGTCCCAGGCAGGCAGTCCATCGTCGCCGTAAAAGCACCCAGTGCAATAATCCCCGGAAGTAAGCGTTTCGGATAATTTGCTTCTTTGAAAAGAGCCGCTGCGAAAGGATAAACAGCGAAAACGACGACGAAAAGACTGACACCACCATAGGTCAAAAGAGAAGCAGCAATAACAATGGAGAGAACTGCTTTATGGGGTTCTTTGCCAAGACCAGTAATAATGGCTTTAGCAATACTCCTGGCCAGACCCGTATCTTCCATGACCTTACCAAAGATGGCCCCTAACAAGAAAATAGGGAAAAACGATTTAATGTAAGTAACAGCCTTGCCCATAAATAACTCGGTATAGGAAGGCATGATGGCCAGCCCCGATAATGTTGCTGCTAATAAAGCCATAATCGGTGCCATCATAATAACGGAAAATCCGCGATAAGCAAAAGCAATCAATCCCAGTAAACTGAGGATAATAATGATTACACCAAAGTCCATACGTATCACTCCTTTTGGGCATAATAAAACATTTTGTTGTTGCATAATGGTAAGAATATATAAGGCGTTTCATCGTACCCTTATTATTTTGACCAATAAGCACAGAAGGGGTAAAGCGTCATACAATCCAAAACATTGATTCCGTTCGTCACACGTGTAAATAACTGAAGTTCATTTTTCGGATGTTTTTCTTGCCTTCATGGTATCATCTCATCCATGCTTTTGTAAAATACATCGATTTCATTAAGGTAATGAATAAATTTCACGTATCCGTCAAAAAAAGGACTGTCTAACTGACAGTCCTCATTGTAGGCTAATTTAAAAATCAAATATGAAACTTTGCATTTTGTATCAAGTCTAAAAATAATTTCATCGGCGTACTTAAAAATTTTTCTTTATGATAGGCTGCCAAAGGAATCCAAGGGAACGATGGATTGCATAAATGCAACATTTTTACTTTTTTACTGCAAAACTTCTGGATAATCGGCTTTGGCAAAATGGTTATGCTTTCCCCATCAGATACAGCTTCTACTAATAAGTCCCATTGTGCACTTTCAAGACCAACATGAGGCATAAATCCTGCCTCTTTGCAACAATCGATAATCCGATAATAGAGCATGAAGGATTTATCAAGGACAAGGAATCTTTCATTTTTTAATTGTGAAAATGAAATGGTATCATAATTAGCCAAACGATGATGTGGAGAAACGACGCAAACAGCTTCCGATTCCATAATGGGAACTTTATTGAATTCAGGATTATCAAAGGGTTCAATAATAATTCCAATATCGACAGCACCAGATTGTGCCAGAGAAAAAGCCGTCTGTGCACCAATCTCCATGACGCGTAAATTGATTTCCGGATACATTTGGCTGTATTGATGCAATAACGAATGAATAACGGTAATCGTGACCGGCGGAATCCCCAACGTGAGTTTTCCGCGATGGCTATGCAACAGTGTAGCCAGGACTGCCGTTTCTGATTGATAATTCGATACAATTTTAACTGCACTATTGTAAAAAATCTCTCCTGCTGAAGTGAGCTTAAATTTCCTGGCTTTACGATCAATTAACTCCGTATTATAAGCTTGTTCCAAACTTTTTATGGCCTTACTGATAGTAGACTGGCTAATAAACAGCGATTCAGCCGCTTTGGTAATGCTATTTTCCCGAACAGCTTCTATAAAATATGCAAAATGGTTGATATTCATCATATCCCCCCTTTTCTAAAATAGTATTATAAAGAAGGAAGTATTATTTTATAGTATTAATTATATCGTATCGCATACCAAAATGCTATGATTTTACCCCCCCCCATAACATTTCGGTCATATCATACATGAATTATATTCATTGATATTTTCAAGATAAAGGCTGCCATTTCAGTGACAGCCTTACACCTACTTCACCAGTTCTTTTTCCATAGTTTGAAAGGCCGGCACATAGTAGCGAATAATACGCCGAACTTTTTCTTCTACTGGTTCGCAGCAATCGGGATGATATCGATCCTTCAACATCGACAGCCAAGTAGATTCACTAACAAATAAATATCGTTCATAAGCATCTAAAAGTAATTCTTTTGGTGTCAGGGAAATGGCAAGGTCAGGATCTTTATTTTCAAGGCATTCCCGAAATACCTGTTGGCCTAAATCAAATTCGTCCATAAACCAATGAACAATCCCATGTAATACAAAGACATTCGACAAATCTTCTTTTTTCAGACCAGAAAAATCCTTCAACCCTTGGGAAAATAATTCAAACGTTTTCATATTATCACCACCTTTAATCTTTTTCTTTCCTATAATATTATCGTATAAAATAAATACGCAAAGTGCAAAAGAGTTAAATTCATTCGGATCATCGCTTTTATTCATGATTTTTATGGTAAGCTGAGGAAGAACTCGAATCCAGCAGCCCTTGGGTAAATTAGCTCCGTCAATTTTTAAGAAATCCCTTGTGCTCCGAATATACAAACCTGAATGGTTTTGCTACAATAGAGTCAATCCGTAAGTCTAACTCAACTGACGTTTTTCCCTATTATTGGTGTCCCATTCCTATTTTCAGGAGGTTTAAGATGGATTTTTTAAACGATATGTTTTCTTTGAAAGGCAATGTCGCCCTTGTCACGGGCGGTTCTTACGGTATCGGTTTTGCCATCGCCAAAGCCTTAGCCCGCGCTGGTGCCGTCATTGCCTTCAACTGCCGCAGCCAGGAACACCTGGACCAGGCCATGAAGGATTATGAAAAAGAAGGTATCGAAGCACACGGCTACATTTGCGATGTCACTGATGAAATGCATGTACAGCAATTAGTCAGTGAAATTGAAAAAACGTTAGGAACCATCGACATCCTCATCAACAACGCCGGCATCATTAAACGCATCCCCATGTGCGACATGACGACGGAAGAATTCCGCCAGGTCGTCGATATCGACTTAGTCGGACCGTTCATCGTATCCAAAGCGGTCATTCCCGGCATGATAAAAAAAGGCCACGGCAAAATCATCAATATCTGCTCTATGATGAGCGAATTAGGCCGTGAAACCGTATCGGCTTACGCCGCAGCCAAAGGCGGTCTGAAAATGTTGACCCGCAACATCTGTTCCGAATTCGGCGGGGCGAATATCCAATGCAATGGCATTGGCCCTGGCTACATCGCAACGCCTCAGACAGCTCCACTGCGCGAAAAACAGTCTGATGGCTCCCGTCATCCTTTTGACCAGTTCATCGTCTCCAAGACGCCGGCTGGCCGCTGGGGCACGACAGAAGACCTCGAAGGACCGGCAGTATTCTTAGCTTCTCATGCGTCGGACTTCGTCAATGGCCACATCTTATATGTCGACGGCGGTATTCTTGCTTACATCGGAAAACAACCTTAAACAAAAAATAAGGAGCTGTCGCATAAGGCAGCTCCTATTCTATTTCGAAAGGATGAAGAACTATGAAATCTGGATTAATTCTTGCAGGTGAACCCATGGGCCTCTTGATTGCTCAAAGTGAAGGTTCCCTTGATAGTGTAAGTGGTTATGATTTGGCCGTTGCTGGCGCAGAATTCAATGTAGCTGTCGGTGTAGCCCGTCTGGGACACCGCGTTACTTACATGACGAAACTGGGCAAAGATCCTTTTGGTCAGCGAATCATCCATGTATTGAACGAAAACAAAATCGGCAATGAATTCGTCGCCTGGAGTGATACGAGAAAGACAGGGTTCATGCTGAAAGGCCGTGTCAGTCAGGGCGATCCGGATATTTTTTATTTCCGTGCTGGCTCGGCTGCCTCTACGTTATCCGTCGAAGATGTTGAAAAAATCCGCTTTGATGAATACAGTCATATCCATCTGACAGGTATCTTGCCCGCCCTCAGTGAATCGACGCGGGCTGCTGTCAACTTAATGTTCGATAAGGCTCGTCAGGCAGGTTTACTGATTACCTTCGATCCTAATTTACGGCCTCAGCTCTGGCCCAGTCAGGATGTCATGATTCAGTCCATCAACGAAATGGCTTCCAAAGCCGACATCGTTCTTCCTGGGACAGCCGAAGGCAAAATCCTCATGGGCAGTGATGATCCGAAAAAAATCAACGCTTTCTATCGTAACCTGGGAGCCAAAGCCGTTATTACCAAAGTCGGCAGCCAAGGCGCTTACGTAACGACAGCTACCGAAGAATATCTCGTTCCCGGCTTTAAAGTCGATAAAGTCGTCGATACAGTCGGTGCCGGCGATGGTTTTGCAGCCGGTGTCATTACGGCATTGATGGAAGGTCTTCCCTTAAAAGAAGCGGTACGCCGTGGCAATGCCATCGGTGCCATCCAGGTTACCAGTCGGGGAGACAACGAAGGGCTTCCCTATCCGGATCAGTTAAAAGCGTTTATGGAAAAATAGGAGGCAACCATGATTAGCAATAATATGAAGAAAATATTTGAGATTGGACTGGTTCCGCTCATCGTCTTAGAAGATGCACAAGACGCGATTCCCTTTGGTCAAGCTTTGGTCCGTGGTGGTATCCCGATTGCAGAAGTTACCTTCCGTACGGGTGCCTGCCTGGACATCATCCGCGCTATGAAGACCATTCCTGGACTCATCGTCGGGGCTGGTACAGTACATAATGTAGCACAAGCGCAAGCCGCTGTAGAAGCAGGTGCTGAATTCATCATTACGCCGGCCTATAATCCTCAAGTCACCCAGTGGTGCGTCGAAAATCATATCGATATCATGCCGGGAACCGTATCTCCAGCCGACATCGAAGCAGCCAATGGGTTAGGACTAGAAGTTTGCAAATTCTTCCCAGCCGGAGCCTATGGCGGTCCGAAAACTTTAAAAGCCCTTGCCGGTCCTTTTGCTGCCATGAAATTCATTCCAACAGGCGGCGTAAACTACGATAACATGAATGAATATCTGGATTTACCGAATGTCGCAGCTGTCGGTGGCAGTTTCATCACCCCTTCTGATTTAGTCAAGGCCAAAGATTGGGATGCCGTCGCAGCACACTGCCAAAAAATCGTCCGTCACATGCTGGATTTCACACTCGGTCACGTAGGTCTGCATGTACCCGGCAGAGCGGAAGCTGAAGCCGTAACCGACGGTCTGTGCCGATTAATGGCTCAGGACAAAATTCCCGGTGCCGACAATTTCTTTGCAGGTCCTATCGCCGAAATCTGCGACCATGAAATGCCCGGTACGAACGGCCACATCTGCATTGATACGCGCGATATGCCCCGCGCCTTAGCCTTCTATCAACGGCAGGGAATCGCTTTGGATGAAGACCATTGCTATCGCGATGAAAAAGGAAATATCAAAGTCGCCTTCTTAAAAGAAACAGTAGGCGGTTTCTCCATTCATCTGCGTAGAAAATAAAAAAAATCCGCCGATGCTATCAAAATAATAGATAGCATCAGCGGATTTTTCACATTAATGTCAGAGAAATTATGCTCCAGCAACTTCTTTGTTTTTGTTCAACATGATATGCAATACTTCACAATCAGTCTGCTGCATCCCATTGGAAGCTAAAAGGCCTACGTTGCGGATACATTCATCAGCCGTATCGGCGACGAGTCCATCCGTGCCTTCTACACGGATACCGGCTAAGGCCATGAGGACCGAACGATAAGCGATTTCTGCTGCCGAAGCAACTTTCATAGCACAGCTATCGGCCGCGCCATCACAGACCATGCCAACGATGCCGCCATTCATAGACGAAATGGCTTTGCAAATAGTCTGATACGGAGTCTTGCGATCGAGGAGCCAAGCCATGCCAGCCGCTGCCCCCATGGCAGCCGTAACGGTCGCGCAAAAAGCAGATAATTTAGGTAAATAGCTGTGGGCATAAATGGCTACCATACTGGCTAAAGCCAGGGCACGGACGCGCTCTTCGCCAGAGGCTTTGATATGATCCGCAACGACAGTTACCGGTTCGGACACGGTGATTCCCTGATTCCCTGAACCAGAATTAGTCATAGCCGGGCAGGCAGCGCCACCCATGCGAGCATCCGAAGCCGCTACCGTACGGACTTGGATTTCACGGGCTAAATCGCCTGCCAGCAGGCCTTCTTTAATGTGTTTTTCCATGGTACAGCCGATGCGTAGGCCATATTTCCCCGTCAGTCCCTCTTTGGACAAGGCATCATTCAAATTTTCTGCATTCTTGATGAATTGGATATTGGCAAGGGGAATATTTTCAGCAAATTTCAAAATATCTTTGATAGAAAGGGCCTGCAAAAAAGCGATTTTATCGGCTTCGCTATTATCGCAGCTCGCTTGTTTTTCAAAAATAACCTGCCCATCTTTTTCGATCAAGACGACGTTCGTATGACTATCGACGATGACAGCGCGGACATGATGATGTTCCCCGTAGACGTTGGCTTCTGAGTAGAGAATGTGCTTGGTCGTTTCATTGACACCCACTGTAACCCGACCATCGGCTACCATTTGCTTCCCTTGCTCTACCACATCGGGCGTCAAAGACTTCAAGACCTGAAGTCCTGCTTCGGCATCACCGCCCAAGGCACCGACAGCAGCGGCAATAGCAAGCCCTGGCATCCCTGTTCCCGGAACCATGACACCCATCCCATTTTTCATCAAATTGGCGGAAACGAAGGCCTTGACAGATTGTACGGGTTCTCCCAATTCTTTGGCCGCTGTAGCTGCTGCAAAAGCCAAGGAAATCGGTTCCGTACATCCCGTAGCCGGTTTAATATCCTGTTTCATGATTTCAATCATTTTATTCCACATAGTACATGTTTCCATTAGTATCACTCCTAAAAAATCAATCTATGAAATCCGTTACAGGCCTACGAAAAAGCCAGGAACGGCGAGATAATCAGCAAGATGCCCGTTGCAATAATGA
Source organism: Megasphaera jansseni (assembly GCF_047974155.1). Classification (NCBI taxonomy): domain Bacteria; kingdom Bacillati; phylum Bacillota; class Negativicutes; order Veillonellales; family Veillonellaceae; genus Megasphaera; species Megasphaera jansseni. Next base: position 12,854 of record NZ_JBHYRR010000018.1, read on the forward strand.
GATACAGCGAAACACCTTTCAGGTCATGCAGCCGTGGCACCCGATAGACAAGATAAGCCGGAATCAAGCAACCGATCATGCCAAAAACAGGACTGCAGATGGAAGTAAAGCTCAAAACGGGAGCATTGAGGATAATGGCGCCCCACGACACGAGAACGGCAAAGACCAAGATGCCCAACGAAACGGCACGGACATTAATCTTATCTTCCGGCATGATACGTTTCAAACAGTTCATGGCAATGCCGCGGCAGGCTTCGCGGAAGCCCAGGAAAACACCGAAGAACGCCGTAACAACAGCAAAAATATTTAAAATCAAGCTCATGATTTTAATGGATGTGCCGGGAATACCCTGGGCAGCTAACGCCAAGGCAGAAATATTATTTTCATAAGCCATAACAGCCTGGTCATGGCCCATAGCCAAGTTGAACGAAATAGCATAGAAAAATACGGTGACAAAGAGCACGCCAAAAGCGATATTCATGGCTCGCAAAGCCTTGTACCGAGCGACTTCAATCGACTTATTATGGGAACGATAAGAAATAACCATCGGGCTCAAACTCTGCAAGAACAAAATAGATGTCAGCGTGAAGGGCAGCATGATGATGGTCTGCTTGATGAGATAGCCAAAATCAGGGAAACTGCCTACATTAGCCAAATTCCAATGCTGAACCATGATGATGCCCAATACAGCTACGACGCACAGTTTCGTTAAAACCATCAGTGTCGAAATCTTGAAGAGCACTTTTTCACCACGAGATGCAATAGCGACAAGAGCACAAATAATGGCCAGCCCGTATAATGGATTTTTAGCCAGTGAATGATCGGTTACGCCAAAGGTAACTAAGAAAGATGCACTGTCATTATTGATAGCCGTCGAATAGACGAAGACCCAGATAATGAGCATCAGGAAATAGAGGAGACCTAAGAATAAGCCCCAATTCTTGCCAAGATAATTGCCGATGACACTGGGATAATCTTCGCATCGTTCAGATTTTGCCAATGTATTAATGAATAATCGCTGGAAAAGATACATCGCAGGATAACCGATAATAGAGGACAAGAGATAAATCCAAATCCCTGCCAAGCCTACCTGTACCGGTAAAAATACGATACCGGCACCGATGGCCATACCGATACTCATAATAACCCAGCCCCAGTCGGTACTATCGAATTTGACCGCTTCTTTCCATTGGGCTTGAGTCATACCCGCTTTTTCCCATCGGGTAAGCTTTTCTTTACCCAAAACTTGTCCTTTGTCAGGACACTGTACTGTCTGTTCCATACCGTCAAATCTCCTTTTACATGATAATCCCTTAATTCCACACAAGATATCGTCATTTCATGCGCGCTTGTATGCCCCTCTTTTCGTTAATAAAATATTATCATAGTAATAATTATTTTGCAATATTTTTCATTTTGTCTTTTTGTAATAAACAGTCACCAGTAATTGTTCTTTTGTAATGCACTTACAAGGTCAAAAAAATATCCTGCCAAAAATAAAATATTTTAGCAGGATATTTATATTTTCGTTATATTTAATCTCTTATGAAAGGACAAATTCAAAAAAAATCAATAAAAAGGAGGCTGATTAGTGGCTAGCCGTTAGGTAATCCAGCGAATAGCAAATAAGGGTATATTCGTCACCCATTCCTGTTCCTGATAATCACTCATGGAAAACCGGATGGCCTTAGCTGGATGATACTTTTCAACATAGGCCTTTAAGCTCTTGGATTGTAAATTCTGTTCCGCTTTAACTTCCAGTGGAATGACTTCTCTCCCTTTCTGAATCATGAAATCGATTTCATAGCGATTACTGGGAGACGTAAAATAATAGGGATTATACGATGTTTCAGAAAGCAGCTGCTGGCAAACGTACTGTTCTGTCAAAGCCCCTTTAAACTCTACAAAAATGTCGTTTCCATCCAGAAGGGAACGCACGTCCAATTCACTAATGGCCGCTAATAATCCTACATCCAAGAAAAAAAGTTTATATGCATTCTGTTCGGCATAGGCTTTGAGTGGCATAGCTGGTTTGGAAACACGATTCACCTTGGCAATCAATCCACAATCGACAAGCCATTCTATGGCAATTTCAAAATCTTTAGACCGTGCTCCTTTTTTGACCTGTCCAAAGAAAAACTTCTTATTTTCCTTCGCTAATTGAAGCGGTATGGCGTTCCATACCATTCGAACACGAGGAATCTCCGCTGTGATGATATGCTTACTAAAATCTGCTTCATACAGGGTAATCAAGTCGTTTTGAATCTGCCGTACAGCATTATAATCAGATGTTTCTGCAAAAGCGGCTACCGCTTCCGGCATACCACCGATATAATAATAATTCTTGAGCCATGTGACAAAACGGTCATGAAATACTTCCAGCATAGCCGGATCGCGCTGGTCCAATAAATCCGCCAAGCTCTCTTCATGAACAGCCCGCAAAAATTCATAAAAAGAGAGCGGATACAATTGCATTGTCGTCACTTTTCCAACAGGGAATGAAATGCCTTTATGCAAAGCAATCCCCAACAAAGAACCGGCAGCTATTACAGGGTACTCCGGTGCATTTTCACAAAAATACTTTAACGCAGAAATCGCTTGTGGCGCTTCCTGGACTTCATCTAAGATAATCAAAGTTTCTTGAGGCCGGATACTTTCACCAGTTTCTACCTGAAAAGCTAATAAAATGCGGCGGATATCATAATCTTGTTCAAAAATCTGCTGCATCCGTGGATTATTATCGAAATTAATGTATACTACATTCTGAAAATATCGGCGTCCAAACTCTTTCATGAGCCAAGTCTTGCCAACTTGGCGAGCGCCTTTCAAAATCAACGGTTTCCGGCGAGGCGCCGTTTTCCACTTTACCAATGATTTCATCAATTCTCTTTCCAAGATTCCACCCCCTGAACAGAAAGTCTTTTCCTTATTATAACATTTTTTCGCGCGACTTTTGCACCTATTTATACATTTTTCTGCGCGACTTTTTGTATTCCTACTACATTTTTCCGCGCGACTTTTTTTGTCAAAAGCTATTATCAAGGGGAGGACGCCTACAAAACTTCAACCTCTCAGACCGCCTTTGAGCGGCCAGCTCTCCTAGGAAGAGAGCCTTTCGCCTCACTTTTTAGAAGCCCGCTTTGGCCAATTCGTCTTTCATGGCCCGGCGCTTCCGGTAGGTTTCCCGCCATTCTTGGGCGATTTTGCGGGCCATGTTCAGGCCTTCGGGATAGGTGCTGAGTTTTTTCAAATAAACAATGCATTTCCGATATTGATTACGGCTATTTAGGCCAGGCATGGTCTTTTTTACATAGTCCGCATAGTAATCCCGGATTTCATTGCCATATTTTTCCTTCAATACGTCTGCATAGTAATCTACGTCACAGGGATTCAAATTTTCTTGCAAATCGGCCCAGAGTTCGTCGATCATTTTTTCTTCTGCCAAAAAGCATTGACGCAGATATCGGCAAGACGGCAGCTGAAGGATTTTTTGCTTCAACGTGTCCCATTCGTCAGCATCGCAGCAGGCCTTCAAGGCTAAGACCTGTTCCAAATCGTCTTGGTCGAAATGCTGGATATGTTCCCACAAGGCCTGCTTGTATCCCTCATCGTCTCCCAGGGCCTGGTAGGCATGGATGAGCTTGGTGCTGTAATCCTGCTGGCAATAATCCTTATCGTCATCGATGGCCTGAGAATCGCGGAGCAGCTTGATGGCTCTTTGGTAATCATTTTCTTTAAAAGCCTCTGAAATCAGCATGTTCCGTACCTGCCGGTTTTCATAATGGTCCTGGATATACTGCTCGATGTCCGTCGACGGATAGCCTAATTGCTGCATTGTATGAATCCGCATGACCAGATTGGTGCCATAGGTATAGCCGTAATTCCAGTCATTTGGGTCGGATTTCGTCGATTCATGATGCTCGATTTCCGCATCCAGCCGTGCAAGCTTCCATTTCAAAGACGCCGGGTCATCAAAATCATTGTACAGCACTTCTTCGTAATAACCGTATAACTCATTGCCCTTATTTTTGATGGCATCCATCTGCTGTATAAACCATTGATGCAGCTTCGGCACGTCTTCCGATTTGGCATGACCGATGATATCGGCCCAGTAAGCCCGGCATTCATCCAGGCAGAGCTGCTGGTCATCTTCGTCTTCAAAAGATATATCAGCCACATTGGCCGCCATGATATGGACCAGTTCCAACGCTTCCATCGTACAGGAGCGCTTAATCAGCGGCGGTATGGTGCTACTCAAATAATCAATGACCTTATCGGCGAAAGCCTTACTGGCATCATATTCAATATATCCCAAGAGGTCGTAAGGAGCCAATACCCGGTCTATTTCGCGTTCATATCGATGCATTTCCTGAGCAGACGGTTTGCCCTTGGAAAAATCCAGTACGATTTTCTTCTGCAAATCCCGATTGTCTTCAGCTAACTGAAAGACGAAGTTACGCAAATCCGCTTCGGGCAGCTTTTGCAAGATATCCTGCCACGACGCTTTTTCCTTGCCAGCATCAGCCGCTTCATCCAGCTCTTCGTCTTCGGCGGCCAGCAGTACGGCAACCATGTGCTTGCAACATTCTCCCTGTTCAGCATAGGGACAGGTGCAGTCCATACCTTCGACCTGGCCATCTTCCAAATCAATGGTGACTTCATATATATCGCTGCCATAGACGTCGGCCGTTATCTGATTCTTCGTACACTCCAGATTATAGACGTCCCCTTCTTCATAATACTGTTCCCCGCGCTTATAGATTTTCGATGAAAAGAAATCTCTCCAATTCCCTAAATCCATATTTCTCACCCCTGCACATTGTGATTTTCTTTCTTGATACGGTTCAAATAGCGGTAAATCGTCGGTTCTGAGACGCCCAAGATCTGGGCCAGGGCATAGACGCTGCCTTTGAGGACGAAGAGGCCGTTCTTATAGAGGTCTTCTACGACGGCCAGCCGTTCTGTTTGAGAAAGGCGTTTGGCATCGGCCGCGTAGGGAGACAGTGCCTTTTGGATAAGATGCTGGATGGCATCGTCTACGGTCGGATACATGCTCTCTGAAATTTCGACGCCCAGGAAATGGTCATCGTCCTTCTTGGGGTCGTCCTGAGGCATCCCGTCGATGTGTTTCACCGGATCCATCAGGACGAGGGCGTCCAGCTGTTTCCGCACATCGATATAACGCTGGACATCGTAATTCAGACAGAGTGCCCCAATAATGTTATCTTCCTCATCGTGGATAAAGAGAGTCGAAGACCGCAGGGTATGACCATTGACACTTTTCCCATAATAATTGGTCATGTATTCCTGAGCCGTTTTTTTACCGACCTGCATGAGTTTCAATATGAAATCGGTAGCAGGCGCTCCTAATTTGCGGCTGCTGATGTCCCCATTGGCAATGGCGATGACCGATTCATCAGGATGGCGCAAATCGTGCAGGACGACTTCGCAATCCTTCCCCAAGGCAGCCCCCAAAAAAGGTACCATACGTTTATATATCTCTAAAATAGCCATGACATCACTTCCCCTATGTATTATAAGAAAATTTTATCACAATGATAAATAATAGAAAAGGGGCTGTCGCTCGTGCGACAGCCCCTTTTAAGTGGTTAGTGGCTAGCAGTTAGTGGTTAGCCACTGGTTTTAAATTTAAAGCCATTTTCTACAAACCCCGTACTACAAGCTAATGCTTACACTTCTGCAATGACTTCGATTTCGCAGAGGAAATGAGCCGGCAGTTCTTTGACGGCTACGCAGCTGCGGGCCGGTTTGCTGATGAATGCTTTTTCATAGATGGCATTGAAAGCGGCAAAGTCTTTCATGTCATAGAGAAAGCACGTCGTCTTGACGACTTTCGAGAAATCCGAACCGGCTTCTTTGAGGATAGCGGCAATGTTTTTGATAGCCTGTTCGGTCTGTGCTTCAATGCCTTCCTGGAGCTTGCCGGTCTGCGGGTCGACGCCAGCTGTCCCGGAAATATACAACATACCATTCGATACCATAGCCTGAGAATAAGGACCAATAGCTTTCGGTGCATTCGAAGAAACAATTACGTTCATGGAAATACCCTCCTGTGATAAAGTTTATTTTTACTAATAAAATTTTATCACGATAATAATTGATTTTCAAGTGTTATCCCGACATTTTTTATCCGAAAATAGTATAGAGACTCCCTATAATGTTGACATATGTCATCTATAAATCTATAATAAGAGGCGTAAAGGAGGGATTCGTATGCCGAGACCACCGCGGTGCCGCCGGGTTTGTTCATTGCCTGCGGCTTCTGTCTTCGGACCTATTGACAGAGGACAATCAGAAGATGCCATTATCATGGGCATTGATGAATATGAAGTCATCCGCCTCATCGACTGGGTCGGCCTGACACAGGAACAGTGTGCTGCTCAGATCAACGTCGCGCGCACGACGGTAACCGGCATTTATGATTCGGCTCGACGCAAGCTGGCCGATGCCCTCATCCATGGCAAACGCCTCGTCATCGAAGGCGGCCATATCCAAGTTTGTGAACGTTCCGGCACGTGCTGTCATGCCTGCTGCCGCGCCGGAAAAAAGAATACAAAGGAGAATGATCCCAATGAGTGAAAATTGTACACACGACTGTTCCAGCTGCGGCAGCTCCTGCGCTGAACGCACACAGCCCCAAAGCCTGCAAGCGGCTCCCCATGCCGGCTCGCACATCAAGCATGTCATCGCTGTCGTCAGCGGTAAAGGCGGCGTCGGTAAATCCCTAGTAACGTCCCTCATGGCTGTTGAAATGCAGCGCCGCGGTTTCAAGACGGCCATCCTCGATGCCGATATCACGGGCCCGTCGATTCCGAAAGTCTTCGGCCTGACTGATCGCGCTACGGGCGATGAAAACGGCATCTATCCGGTCACGACTAAAACGGGCATCAAAGTCATGTCCATGAACCTCCTGCTCGAAGATGCCGCTTCGCCAGTCGTATGGCGTGGCCCGGTCATTTCCGGTGCGGTAAAACAGTTCTGGACGGATGTCATCTGGGGCGATATCGACTACATGTTCGTCGACATGCCGCCGGGAACGGGCGATGTACCGCTGACGGTCTTCCAGTCCCTGCCCATGGATGGCATCCTGGTCGTCACGTCGCCGCAGGAACTCGTTTCCATGATTGTCGAAAAAGCATTGAACATGTCGGAAATGATGCACGTCCCAGTCTTGGGCCTCATCGAAAACATGAGCTATTTCGAATGTCCTCACTGTCATGAAAAACTGTCCATCTTCGGTCAGAGCCACGTCGAAGAATCGGCACAGAAATATGATATCCCACATACCGCAAAACTGCCGATTGACCCTGAATTCGCATCCCATTGCGATAAAGGCGATATTGAAAGCTATGAAGCCAACTATATGGCAGATACAGCCTCCTTCCTGGAAGGCGTGTTAGGGAAATAAGGAAAAGGCGCTGTCGCATGAAGACAGCGCCTTTTTGAGTATTAAGTTTGCAGTTTTTAGTTTCATGCTGAAAACCATAATGAAAGAGCAACCTCTCAGTCAGCTTCGCTGACAGCTCTCCTATGAAGAGAGCCACTGCGGGCCGCCTACGAGCCACAAGCCACGAGCCACGAGCCACTAGCTACTAGCCACGAGCCACTAAATTATTTCACATTTTTCGTAGCATCGATGCCGAGGGCTCTCATGATGCCAAAGAATACTTCGGTGTTATCCATGACGCCCTGAAAATATTCCGAGCCAGGACCTTCGGCGTTAAGCGGTACGTCGTCGGCAGCATGGCATTCGTCACCGATGGTATCGGGGATGTTGGCCGGTACGAGTTCCCAGGGATCGCCGTCGTGATGGCGGGCCGGGTTGGCTTTTTCAACGACCGTCGATACCTGATGGTATTCGGTCTTATCGCCAGCCTGCTGGGCTTCCTGTTTGGTAACGGTCTGAGAAACGGTCGGCAGCGTCGGTTTCTGCTGGAAGTGGAAGTTTTCGTAATATTCCGGATGGTTGGCATACTGGATAGCCAGGGTGACATCGGGATCAGGATTATCCGGGAAGCCGTCGTGGTTGGCATCCTTGAAGGTCGGGAAGATGGAGTCGGCATAGGTGCGGACAGCGGCCAGGCCTTTCTTGCCATCCCGTTCATGATAGGTGCCCGTGATGGAAGCCCCGTGAGCATGGTCGGCGACGACGATAATCAGCGTGTTATCCCCGTGTTCTTTATTCCACTTCTGGGCATATTCGATAGCTTTATCAAATTCGATGGTATCATAAGTAGCACGCTGCCAGTCCATGGCATGGAGCTGTTTATCAATCGAAGCGCCTTCAATCATGGCAAAGAAACCTTTCGGGTTCTTGCTGAGGATATCCAAAGACTTCTTGGTCATATTGATGAGGTTCGGCTGGTCCGTATATTTGCCGAGGACTTCTGGATTCTTGAGCATTTCACGGTCGATATAGACGTTCATCGTCCCCGGATGGAACAGGCCTAAGAGCGGTTTATTATCCGGGGCTGCCATCATTTCTTTGGAATTTGTGACAAAGGTATATCCTTTATCCTTGAATTCCTGGATTACGTTCTGATTATCGTGGCGTTTCGATCCCGGTTCGGACTGCGGGATATACCGCCGCGAACCGCCACCCATGATGACATCCGGGCGATGATAATCTTCGAGGTATTCTGAAGCGATGTAGTCCTGGTTAGCACGGCGGCGCGTATGACCGACCATGGCTGCCGGAGTGGCATCGGTCGATTCGGCCTGGGTGATGATGCCTACGGACATGCCGCGGCTGCGCTTTACGATTTCCGAAATGTTTTCGACACGGGGATCATCGAAGGGGTCTTTCGTAGAATCTTCATAGACGCCCATGGCGTTGACCACGGATTTATGGCCCGTTGCATAAGCCGAAGCCGAGTTGGCGCTATCTGTGGTCAGGGAGTCGTACCCACTGGTCGTGATCAGGCAGTTATGGGGCATCTTTTCCATGGCCAGCAAGTCATTGTACTTACCGTTGGTCATGCCTTTGGAAATAATGCGGGCCATTTCACGGGCCTGCAGGGACATGCCGTCGCCGACGAAGAGGATGACGTTCTTAGCCTGGCGCTGGGCTTTTTCCTGGACGACCGTATAACGGGCATCCGCCGAATTAGTCCCGTCTGCATCGGTAGCCGTCGCCTTTACCGTATAAGAACCGACTTTAGGGAAATTGACCTGATTGACACGATAAGAAACGACGCCGTTGCCTAAATCTTTGGCATTCAATTGCTGTCCAAAGAACTTATCCGCTTTCTGACCATTGACAGTGATATCAACGTTCTTCAAATCCTTTGCCTTAGATACTTCGACGTCGAAATCAAATTTAGCCCCTGCCAGGAATTTAGCATTATCAACGGGAAGAATCCGGACATCAGCTGCCTGTACTCCGGGAATAAAGCCTGCCAATGAGCCACAGGCTACCATAGAAAGAATTGCTCGTTTCAACCACTGTCGTTTCATATCATGACCTCCTGAATTTTGTAACATATTCGACATGGTAAGTATAAAATCCGTATACATAGAAATGGTCAAATCTATGTATAATTTAGGTATAATTTGAAGAAGGAGTGTATGACTATGATTTACAGCTGCATTGATATTGGCGGTACAGCCATTAAATTCGGCCTCATCGACGAAACAGGCCGCTTCCATAAAAAAGGCAGCCTGCCGACAGAAGCTGAGACGGAAGGCGGGCCGGGCCTCGTCCACAAAATACGCTCGCTCATCCAACGCCAGCTGGCCGACCATCCCTTAGAAGGCATCGGCATTTCGACAGCCGGTATCATCGATACGGAAAGAGGGCGCGTCGACTACGCCCTGTCCATCCCCGATTATACGGGAACCGAATGGAAATCGCTCTTGGAAGATGAATTCCATCTCCCCTGCATCGTCGAAAACGACACGAACTGCGCTGCCCTGGGCGAATGGTGGCTCGGCGCCGGCCGGAACATGGCGTCGCTCTTTGCCGTCACCGTCGGCACCAGCATCGGCGGGGCCTTCATCGAAAAGGGCCATATCCTCCACGGAGCCTGCCGATCGGCTGGTGAAATCGCCTACATGCGCGTTCCCGCCGGGCGTCTCCACGACGTCGCCTCGGCTACGTACCTCTGCCGGGAAACGGCACGCAAAAAAGCCGCCGACCCGGAAAAGGTCGACGGCCGTACTTGTTTTCAGTGGATCCGTCAGGGCGATGCCGCGGCATCAGCCGTCCTCGATATGTTCTGCCAAAATCTGGCCGATGGCCTGGCCAACATAGCCTGCCTGTGCAATCCCGACGGCATCGTCCTCGGCGGCGGTATCATGGCCCAGGAAGATATCCTGCGGCCGAAACTGGAAGAAGCCCTGGCTGCCCGATTGCCAGCCATGATGCTGCCGCCGAAGGGGCTGGCCTTTGCCAAACGGCAGAACGACGCCGGTATGCTGGGAGCTTTGTATCTGCTGCTGCATCGCCGGGCCAACTATTAATGATTCAGTTTCGTGCGGACGATGCGGGTTACTTTTTCATCGACTAAGGCCCGGAATTCCGCATTGTTTTTATATTCCTTCAAGAGTCCATCATACGTTTCCCGTTCGTGGGCATATTCATGGCAGACCAGGACCATATCGGCACCGGCCTTGATGGCCATGACACCCATGTCGGCAAAGGCATAATGCTTGGCCATGGCCCCCATTTCCATATCGTCGGAAACGATGAGCCCCTGGTACCCGAAGGTGTTGCGCAATAAGTCGGTCATAATCGGCTTGGAGACACAGGCCGGCAGATTCGGATCCAGTGCCGGGAAGGTGACATTCGAGACCATGATGAACATTTTCTGATTGTCTTCGCTCTTGATGAGGTTTTCAAAGGGCTTCAAATCCTGCTTCATCAGGTCGTCCTTAGAACTGTTGACGCTGTCGCCGTCGATGTGGGGATCCGTCTTGACCTTGCCGATACCGGGGAAATGCTTGAGGGAACACCAGATTCCCGTCTGTTCATAGCCGGCAATGGCTTCATGGGCGAATTGGGTCACGACGCCAGGGTCGAGGCTGTACGACCGTTCGGCCTGGGAACCGAGGTCGACGACAGGCGCAAAATTGACGTTGATGCCCAGTTTCTTCAATTCATTCCCCGTCGTGACAGCCCACTGTTTCGCTTGTTCCGGCTGGCCGCTCTGGCCGATGGCCTGTTCAGACGGCACGGGCGGGAAGGCCTTGCGCATGCGCAGAACCTGCCCCCCTTCCTGATCGAGGGCAATGAAAGGCATGACACCGCTCTTCTTGCGGATCGTCGTGTCTATTTTTTTTGTCAAATGCTGGACCTGCTCGGGCGTATCCATATTGCGGTCGAATAAGATGACATTCCCGGCATGGCAGTATTCCAGCTGGCGCTGGCCCTGGTCGTCGATGGTCGTCCCGGCCAGGCCGATCATCATGAGCTGGCCGATTTTGACTTCCGGTGACATCTTGGCGACGAGCCGTGACGCTTCGTCTTCCTGCACAGCGCCCTTAGCCGGAGCTGCCGGCCCGGCTGGCGAGGAGGACCGGTCCCAGAAAAACCAGGCGCCGATGACGGCGAGTACTAGGACGGCTATAGCCAGGAAGATGCCGCTTTTCGTATTATGCTTCTTCATTATATGCCAGCTCCCCGGCGATGACCGTCTGTTTTACATGGAAATCATTGCTGTCCAAGATGGTGATGTCCGCCTGTTTTCCTTCTTCCAGGGAGCCCATGCGGTCGTAGACGCCGAGAGCTTTGGCCGGATTGACCGTAGCCATGGCGATGACATCGGGGATGGAGGCGCCGGAATTGATCAGGAAATGGAGGACCACTTCGTTCATCGGTGCAATGCTGGCAGCCAGTGTCCCATCAGCCAGGCGGGCTTCGCCATCCTTGACGAAGACTTTCTGGCCGCCCAGACTGGATTCGCCATCGCCCTGCAGGCAGGCCCGCAAAGAGTCGGTGACCAGGATGAGGCCGTCACGGCCTTTCATCTGGTACGCCAATTTCTGCGCTGCCGGATGGACGTGCAGATCGTCACAAATCAGTTCACAGCAGGCGTGTTTATTGAGCAGGGCCGCTCCGACGACGCCTGGATTGCGATGATGGAACGGCGTCATGGCATTATATAAATGAGTAATATGGCAGCTGCCGAGAGTATCCATACATTCCATAGCCTGGTCGAAATCGGCGGCCGTATGGCCGATGGATATGATAATGCCGTGGTCCTGGCAGTCTTTCAGGAATTTCTTGTTCTTCAGTGTTTCCGGTGCCAAGGTAATGATCTTGATGACGTCGGCATAGGGTTCAAGCCAGGAAAAATCAGCTGTCTTGATATTTTCTTCTGCCTGGGAGCCTTTATAAGCCGGACTGATAAATGGTCCTTCCATATGAGCCCCTAATACCTGAGCACCGCCCTGATAGTCATCCCGGGCCTGACGGATCCGGCTGAGGGCTTTTTCGATACGTCCCTGTTCCATGGTCATCGTCGTCGGTACGAAGGCCGTAACGCCCGTCGCCGGCAGGGCCTGCTGCATGGTCTTCAAGGCCTGGTCATCGTCATCCATGGTATCGGCTCCGGCACAGCCGTGGATGTGTTCATTGATAAATCCCGGTACGACAAAACCGCCGTTGGCATCGATGAATTCCGAACACATGCCGGCCCGGAACTGCTTGCGCGGTACGATGCGCCAGATGTCCTTTTCATACATAATGACATGTCCATTAATGATTTCGTTCGGCAGGACAATGAGTCCGTCGATGATAGCTTTCATATTGATTTCCTCCTAATCGTGTTCGTTATTTCAGTATACCACAAACGACCAACCTGTGGAAATTGTGGATAAATAAAGTGGATAAGTTGTGCACATGTTGCCAGAATGGCTATTTTATGCTTTGTCCACCTGTGTATACATTTCCACAATGTATCCACATATTGTGCATAACTCGTTTTTGGCATTTATCCACAATTTCACAAGAATTGTACACATTATTTGCACCATTTGTTCGCCCACTAAAAATCGCATAACCAACCTGTTTTCAGGCTATTTTTACCGGAGATGCACATTTATCCACGAAAGTTATCCACATTTTCCCTGCTAATCCTCAAAAAGTATGCACCTGAAAAAATCAGCATAACCGTGCGCTTCACAAAAAAATATCCACATTTCTGTCACCATTGTACACAGAAAATGTGGATAGATTGTGCATAGCTTATTGTGGAGGGTTAATCTCAATCGACGGGACGGCTCCAGTCAATGTGGATGCCTGTAGCCCGCCAGATATAGCACAAGGCCAGTTTCAGCGTTTCCAGGCTCGACGTCGGGACGGCGCTGATTGTCTTATATTGTGATAGATCGGTATATTGGTGTAAGACTTTTTCTGTCGTCAAATACTGACGGGCCCGTTCATTCATGACATCGTCATTCAAGTGGACGCCGAGTTCTTTCGTTTCTGTATCGTATTCGATGTACCCGTTGTTGTTATCACCCGTGTGGGCAGCTACTTTAAAAATTGCCATAACAAAAACTCCTTCTTTAGCGTTCTTATGTATCTTTTTCATGGGACATTTCCCAAAGAAATCCTTTCATGATAGCCGTACGGCCAAAGCGCTTCTGCAGCTTGTCGATTGCTTCTGTCACTTTCGCTTTCGTCTCTTCATCTTCTGAAAACAAGTCGCCCTGCACCTGATAAGCCTGAAGCTGGCTGACCGTCAGGCCGAGGAGACGGATAGGCTCATGACCACTGCTCTTATTATACAATTTTTTCGCTGAAAAATATAATTGTTCTTCCGAACAGGTCCCTATACTGTGCAGCGTCAAAGAGCGGGTAATCGTCTTGAAAGAGGCATAACGTATCTTGATGGTAATCGTCCGCCCCATGAGCCGGTTCTGCCGCAGCCGCCACGATACTTCGTTGGCCAGGAGGCGGAACTGTTCATCCACTTCAGCATCGCGCGTCAAATCATGGCTGTACGTATGCTCATTGCCGACGGATTGGGGCCGCCGCCGCACTTCCAGCGGCCGGTTATCCTCACCCAGGGACAGGCGGTAAATCCGCTTGGCCTGATTGCCTACCATGGGCTGAAGGGCTTCGGGACTGGCTGAAGCGATGTCGCCGATGGTGCGATACCCCGCTTTTTGCAGGGCCTCTGCCGTCACCTTGCCGACACCCCACAGGCGGCTCAGCGGCAAAGGCGCCAATATCTGCCGTTCCGTCCCATAGGGGATCCAGACCAGGCCATCCGGTTTACGAAGGTCTGATGCCAGTTTGGCCAGGAATTTATTGGGCGCAATCCCGGCTGACGCGACGAGGCCTGTCGTCCGCCGTATCTCTTCCTTTACGGCTTTGCCCATGTCGACGATATCCGGATAATGGCGCTCCATACCGGAGACGTCGAGAAAAGCCTCATCCAGAGCCAGCGGTTCGATGAAGGGCGAGTAATGGGACAGGATCAGGCGTATCTGATGGGAAATGCGCCGGTAATGGGACATGCGCACGGGCAGGAAGACGCCGTTCGGACAGAGCCTGCGGGCCAGTTTCATGCTCATAGCCGAATGGACACCATAGGCCCTCGCCTCATAAGACGCCGTCGCGACGACGCCCCGCTCCATCAGACCGCCGACGATGACCGGCAGGCCTTTCAGGGCCGGATTATCCCGTTGTTCTACAGACGCGTAGAACGCATCCATATCGACATGCATGATCCATCGCCGTGCCATAACCATCCCTCCTCCATTCTATTTTATATTATACAACGATTGCCCTCTCTAAATATAGAGGCTTGTACCATTTCATACAAAATATTGTTAACAATAGCATACCGCATCGAAACACAAATTGCTTTAAAATGGCTTAGTACGGCCATTTATAAAGAAGTGTACACCATTGGATTTTCATTCCGTAATATGGTAAACTATAAGAATACTAAAGAGAGGTGAAATATTATATCATGGATTTATTCCAACTGACATACTTCATCGAAGTCGCTCACAAAAAAAGCTTCACCAAAGCTTCAAAATCGCTGCACATCAGCCAGCCGTCAATCAGTAAGGGAATCAAAGCCCTGGAAGAACACTGGGGTGTCCAGCTCTTCGACCGCAAAGGGAAAAATGTCGAACTCACGGAAACGGGTTCTTATTTGCTTCCTAAAATCGAAGAACTCATCAAGGGATTCACCCAGCTGAATGAAGAAATGGAATCGCCACAGCTGCTCAATGCCGGTAAATTATCCGTCGGCGTACCGCCTATGATCGGGTCTTCCGTCATTGCCCCGTTCATCGCCCATTTCATCAATAAATATCCAAAAATCGAACTGGAAATGAAGGAAGTCGGTTCTCAAGACGTCGTATCCGCCATTGATGACGGCCTCATCCAGGTCGGGTTCGTCGCCCTGCCGATTACGACAGAAATTCCTTATGAATTTTTCATCTTCCACGAAGAACCTCTCGATGTCGTTCTCTGGCCGGATCACCCCCTGGCCTCCCAGCCATCGCTGACCTTGACGGATATCAAAGATGAAACCTTCGTCTTCTATCCGAATGGTTTCTCCTTGAACCCCTATCTGCGCTCGGCTTTCCAGGAAATCATGGCTCATCCGAAAATCGTCTGCCGCTCCAGTAACTGGGACTTCCTGGCCCAGATGATAGCCGGCCGCCTGGGGATTTCCCTGATGCCGCACACGATTTGTCAGCGGATTTCACCGGACCTTGCCGTCTCCGTCCCCCTGGTCCAGCCCCATCTCTACTGGACCCTGGCCTTGATCTGGAAAAGCAAGGGCTATTTGTCGCACCCATCCCGGACATGGGTACAGTCATTCAAAGATTATTTCAAGGATGCCAATGCGGCCATCCAGAGTGCTGCAGCCGAACATCCTTACCTTTCAGAGGAGTAGATTACGATGACATCATTGCTATCGGTAGCAGAAAAAGACGAAATTTTTTCACATCAGCATGATAACGGTCCCTTCAGCGCCCTGGCCCTGGAAACGGCCTGTCTGAACTATCTGGACCGGCTGAACCGTACCTTCCGCAATCCCCTGGCAGCTCCGGCCGACCGCCGCGCAGCCCTTAAAAAGGGGATGGCCTTGGAACAAAAACTATTCGATTACGTCCGCCACGAGACGCCGATCAGCTATTTTGACAGCGATTTCCGCGAACAGACGAAGCACTATATCCGCATGCGGGAAATCTATGTCGACGCCGTGAACTTCACCTTCAAGCGCCACCGCTTCCGTTTCGTCCTGGATCTGCTGCGCCTGTATAGCGAAGACCCATGCCAAATCCTGCCCGAACGGGATATCTTCAAAGAAAAATGGGAACAGGTCCTGCTCAATGACTACCTGCTCCTCGACATGGGCCAGAAAAATACCGAAGACATCGGCCGCGAAGCCGTGTCCAACGGCTATCACGAATGTGACTATACCCTGGAAATCGAAGAAGTATGGAAACAGCCGATGAAAGCCGTTCCCCGCTCCCATTTCCGCTACGTCAAAGCGGCCCTGCCCTATAGCCAGGGCGCTCGGGCCATTGCAACGTGGATGAAAGACCACGCCGTCGAACTGGCACCGGCCCTCTGGGTCGTCGATACGCAGGCCATCGAAGCCCTGCGAAAAGGACCGGACCTCACCGTCACCGACGAAGATGTCGCAATTATTGAGAAAACGTTTTAAAAAAAAGCTTGTCGCACGTGCGACAAGCTTTTTTTCGTAGGGGCCGTCCCAAAGGGCGGCCCGTTGCAGCTAGCTGTTAGCAGTTAGTGAATGACAGAAGCCTTCACGCACTCTCCGTCTTACATGACGCGTTTGGCACCGATGTAGCGGGCAGCCCAATAGCTGCTGTCCATATCGGAGATGCTGACGCCATCACTGGCGGCATTGATGAACTGGTGGTTGCCGATATAGATGCCGACGTGGGAGATTCCCGAGTCGTAGGTCGAGAAGAAGACCAGGTCGCCAGGCTGCAAGTTGGCCATGGAAACGGAATAGCCTACGCCATACTGTTCATCGGCGCTGCGCGGCAAGTCGATGCCGGCTGCCGAATAGACGTAGCGCGTGAAGCCGGAGCAGTCGAAGCCGGACGGTGTCGAACCGCCAAAGATATAGGGAACGCCGATATACTGATTGGCAATGTCGAGGATATGCGTAGCTGCCGGGCTCTGGACGCGGGCCAGGCCATTATAGCCGCCATTGCCGAAGCGGCGGATAGGGCCATTGGGCAGGCTCTGCCCCGTAAGGGCATAAAAAGTCGACTGGCCGACGATGCCATCTGTTTCCAGTCCATGGTCAGCCTGGAACTGGCGGATGGCCTGTTCCGTACCGACACCAAAAACGCCATCGACATCGACGGTATAGCCCTCATTGGCCAGTGCCTGCTGGATCACGCGGACTTCATTATCTGCCGTTACAGCCGGCAAGGCAGCCGAAGCCATATTCCCTTGAGACGTCCTGTTTTCCGGCATCGCTTCGCCCATGAGGGCTTCATACGTAGCAGCACCGATGATACCATCACAATCCAGTCCGTGGTCTGTCTGAAATTGGCGGACTGCGGCCTTGGTCGAATCGCCATAGTCGCCATCAGCATCCGTATCATATCCATGCGCTGTCAAAGCCTGCTGGATTTCGGTGATTTGCTGTCCCTTATCCCCGGGATGGAACGTCGCACCCGCTACTGACAGGGACGTCATGAAGCACACCCCCAGCATAACGGCTATCTTCTTTGTCGTATCCATGGAATACCCCTTTCCCAAATTTGTAACATAGATAGTTAATTATACCATTTTTCTCACAATATTTATAGGGTATGTAAAGGTATGACAGAGCTATTTACGACATCAGACCTGCTGTTTTACCTTCATCGTTTTTCGTTCGTAGTTCATCGTTCATCGCAATGGTTTATTTTTTATCCCATACGACCAACGATGAACAACCTACGACGAACAAAAAAAAGAGGCGTCTTTATGGGACAGCCTCTTTTTACATACGGATTTTATTAGAATTTGCCAGCTTTGGCAGCGCCTTCTACGGCTACGGCTACGGCTACGGATGCGCCAACCATGGGGTTGTTGCCCATGCCGAGGAAGCCCATCATTTCTACGTGAGCCGGTACGGACGAAGAGCCAGCGAACTGAGCATCGCTGTGCATACGGCCCATGGTATCGGTCATGCCGTAAGAAGCAGGGCCGGCAGCCATGTTGTCCGGATGAAGCGTACGGCCTGTGCCGCCGCCGGATGCAACGGAGAAGTATTTCTTGCCCATTTCGATACATTCTTTTTTGTATGTACCGGCAACGGGGTGCTGGAAGCGGGTCGGGTTCGTCGAGTTGCCCGTAATGGAAACGTCGACACCTTCGTGGTGCATGATAGCGACGCCTTCGCGGACATCGTCAGCACCGAAGCAGCGGACGTTAGCCCGTTCGCTCTTGGAATACGGGATTTCACGGACGATGTTCAATTCGCCAGTTTTATAATCGAACTGGGTCTGAACATACGTGAAGCCGTTGATGCGGGAAATAATCTGAGCAGCGTCTTTGCCGAGGCCGTTGAGGATGACGCGGAGAGGCACTTTACGGGCCTTGTTGGCATTGCGGACGATGCCGATAGCGCCTTCAGCAGCCGCAAAGGATTCGTGGCCTGCGAGGAAGCAGAAGCATTTCGTTTCGTCCTGCAGGAGCATTGCTGCCAAGTTGCCGTGGCCGCGGCCGACTTTGCGGTCTTCGGCAACGGAGCCGGGGATGCAGAAGGACTGGAGGCCGATGCCGATAGCTTTCGCAGCTTCTACAGCCGTGCGTGCATTGGTTTTGATGGCGATAGCGGCGCCAACCGTGTATGCCCAGCCAGCATTTTCAAATGCGATAGGCTGTACGTCTTTGACGATTTTATAAGGATCCAGGCCGGCAGCTGCACAGATATCGCGACATTCTTCAACGCTGCCGATACCGTATTCTTTCAGTACGCCGAGGATCTTATCAATTCTTCTGTCGTAGCTTTCAAATAATTCCATGGTTTTGCCCTCCTATTGCTGTCTCGGATCGATATACGAAGCTGCTTCTTCAAAGCGGCCATAGTGGCCTTTTGCGTCTTCCATAGCTTTTGCCGGTTCGACGCCTTTTTTAATGGCTTCCATCATTTTGCCGAGGTGGATGAATTCATAGCCGATGACCTGGTTGTCTTCGTCGAGTGCCATGCGGGTGACATAGCCTTCGGTCATTTCCAGATAACGCGTGCCTTTGGCTTTGGTGCCGAACATGGTACCGGTCTGGCTGCGCAGGCCTTTGCCGAGGTCGTCCAGGCTGGCGCCGATGGGGAGACCGCCTTCGGAGAATGCCGTCTGGGTACGGCCATAGACGATCTGGAGGAAGAGCTGGCGCATAGCGACGTTGATAGCATCGCAGACCAGGTCGGTGTTGAGGGCTTCAAGAAGCGTTTTGCCCGGAAGGATTTCCGAAGCCATAGCAGCAGAATGAGTCATGCCGGAACAGCCGATGGTTTCAACGAGGGCTTCTTCAATGATGCCGTCTTTGACGTTGAGGGTCAGCTTACAGGCGCCCTGCTGCGGAGCACACCAGCCTACACCGTGGGTCAAACCACTGACATCTTTGATTTCCTTTACCTGTACCCATTCGCCTTCTTCCGGAATCGGTGCCGGTCCGTGATATGCGCCTTTCGTGACGGGACACATATTCTTAACTTCTGTTGAATATAACATGTTCTCTTCACCCTTTCAAAATGTATGAGAAATAAAAAGCAGCACGTATAGGACTCAGTCCTTCAACTGGTCGTATATCTGTGTGAATAAAGCGCGATACATGCTGCCTTTGCGCCACAAGAATGAAAATGCGTGCATGACGGAAAAATCCTTGACGACAATGCGCCGCAGCGTCCCGTCAGCCAGTTCTTTCTGAACCGATTTTTCATATAAAAATGCAATACCGCAGTCGCGGCAGGCCAGCCCTTTGACGGCCGACAAGCTGCCCACTTCATAGCGGGCCGGAAAATGTTCCAGTGTGTATCCCTGTTCTGCCAGCTTATGTTCTAAAATCCGGCGGGCGCCGGCATGGCGTTCGCGGACGATGATCCGATAGCGCATGAGGTCTGACAAGGTCATTTCCTCCGGCGCTTCATAACCGGTGCCGCAGACAGCGACAATCGGTTCATTAGAAAATAAGAGCGATTCATAGCGTCCCTGGTCAAAGGAGCTTTCGACGATGGCGAAATCAATGGCGCCATCATCCAGGGACTGGAGCAGTTTTTCAGCATCGGCAATTTCCATGCGAAGATTCATATCGTCATTATGCTTGAGCAGGTCAGACAATTTATCGAGAATCCCCACGCCAGCCGTTGGCGTCGCACCAAAAGACAAGGAGCGGTTATGCTGCAAGTCACGGAGATGCTCTTTTAAGATGGCATCGTCATGGCTGATGGCAGTCACGGCATTCCAAAGGATGTGCCCCGCCTGTGTCAGCTGCAGATGTTTCCCCTTGTAACTAAAAAGCTTGGTCCCGTATTCGCGTTCCAAGTAGCGAATATGCTGAGAAACGGCAGGTTGTGTGATGTGCAGTTCCGCAGCAGCCCGGGTATAGTTCATGTGACGGCAAACGCACAAAAATGTATGGATACGAAAATCTAACATAGCACCCTTCCCTTTCTTTGCGTTTTCCATAAGATAATTTTATGATATTTCAAAATTTTTATCAAGAAAAAAGTGGGCATTTTATGTATACACATGGGACGACTTTGTTCCCATTAGTTTCCATCCAGGCCCAATCCCGCCCGCTTGTAGTCGGCAAGACCCTCATGGTATAATAAAGATAAACGATTAACCTATCAAATGCAAGAAAGGATGAATTATTATGATGAAAAAAATGACGACGCTCTGCGCGTCCCTGCTCCTGGTCCTGGGCTGCCTGACAGCCAATGCCATGGATTCCCAGACCCTGGTCAACAATCCCAGCCGCTACCGGGTCATCAGTACCAGCCCGGATGGCATCGTCTACGCCGATATGGATTCGCTCCGCGCCATGCAGACCATGGACTATCCCAGCAGTATCGAGAACATGAGCCTGACGCTGTATGTCGAAAAATATGCCGGCATCCGCGACGACGTAGTCTTCCAGACCGGTCAGGAAATCCACCAGATCAACGAATACAAAGCCGCCCTGCATGCCAACAAGCGCAAAGGGACGTATGACCTGAAAGCCGACTTGACCAACGTCTACCATACCGACGGAACGGCATACTCCATCAAAATCGACACGGTCCAGTTCAAGAATGTCCGCGATATGTACACGGCCCTGCACCACTTCGCCGTCGTCATGCCGCAGAAGGATTAGTGGTTCGTGCTTCGTGGCTCGTGGCTCGTGGCTCGTAAATTTAACCCCATCCGCTAACCCCTAACAACTAATCACTAGCCCCTTAAAAGGACTTGTCGCGCGCGACAAGTCCTTTTTGAGTTTCATCTAGTCCGCAGCTATTGTATAATAGAGTCAATGAATCTTTATTATACGAAATGAAGGGGACCTGACATGACGAACGAAAAATATATGAATATGATCCGCAACAATCCCTATGTAATCGACCGCATCGAAAATCCGACGGAAGAAATGCAGCTCCTGGCGGTCCAGATGAACGGCCTGGCCCTGCAATACATCAAGCACCCATCGGAAGCCGTCCAGAAAGCGGCCGTCGCCAATACGGCGCGGGCTATCCAATTCATCGACAACCCATCGGAAGACATGCTCCTGCAAGCCGTCCAGTCCGGCTGGAATAATTTGAGCTATATCAAAAATCCTTCACCGGAACTCATCGACGCTGCGTTGGACCAGTCCGGCTGGGCCATCAAATACGTCAAAGACCCGGACGAAACCTTGCAGCTGCGGGCTGTCGAAAAGAATTACGACGCCATCAAATACATCAAGCATCCGACGCCGGCTGTCCAGCTGGCCGCCATCCGCGGCAACTACGAAGCCTTGCGCTACATCGAAAAGCCGACGGAAGAAGCCAAAGAGCTGGCCATCAGCGAAAATGAACAGGCCATCCGCCTTATCCCGGACATCCGTAAAGAAGAATTTCTCCACTATCTCAGCCGCAACGTCCTGGTCAGCAAATATATGCCCAAAGGCATCTCCCTGGCACCGGATGACTGGCGCAACACCTTCAAGGCCGTCTTATCCCGGGACGACGTACCGGAAGATTACGTCCGCAATTTCATTACCTGCAGTGCCGTCGACCTGACACCGGCCGATAAAGTCCTCCTCGTCGACGATTACGGCAGCAAGAAGGCCCGCCGCATTACAGTAGATGAAAAATTGACATTGAAATAGGAGAGAAATCATGAACTTTACAGATACTTTCAAAAGTGTAGAATTAGTCCTCAAAGCCGGCGAAGTCCCACTGCTCGTCGGCGAAACGGGTATCGGCAAGACGTCCCTGGCCCGGGAACTGGCTGCCAAGAACGACTGGAGCCTCGTCGGCATCGACGGCAATCTCTTAAAAGAAGGAGAGATCGGCGGCCTGCCCACGGTCGAAGCGGGAACGACGATTTACGCCGTCCACCATAAACTCCGCAAAATCGACGAAGAAATCGCCAAGGGCAAGACCGTCCTCTTGTTCATCGACGAAATCAACCGCTGCGACCACGCTGTCCAGCAGGAACTGATGAACCTCATCCTCAACCGCGAAATCAACGGCTACGTCTTATCGCCGTCGGTCCATATCATCGCCGCCATGAACCCGGCCGATTCCTATGACTACGAAGTCGTCGAAATGGATGCGGCCCAGCAGAACCGTTTCGTCTGGCTGTACATGGAAGCCGATTACCTGCAATGGCTTGACTGGGCCTCGACAGCGGGTATCGAAGAAAAGGTCATGGAATTCATTTCCACCTTCCCGGAATACCTGGACAAGACCAACGAAGACGACATCAATGCGACACCGCGCAGCTACGAACGTATTTCCAAACTGTACCACATTTATAAACAGGACCCGTCGGCCATCCCGCAAGGCGTCTTTTACAACGTCATCCGCGGCAACGTCGGCAAGCTCATCGCCCAGGAATTCGTCCATTTCGTCACGTCTGACGCCCAGCCGCTCATCGCTTATGACGACGTCTTCAACGGAACGGCCCTGGACTCCTCCCTGGCCGGCCGCATCACCAGTGAAAGCCACACCCGCCTTTATCTGGCCGCCAAGAATATCCTCAAACAGCTGGAACATGAACTCCGCCTCGACGACAGCCAGGCCCAGGCGCTCCTATCCCGCTTCGTAGCCTTTCTGGCCCTCTATCCTGTCGACCTGCGCCTCGGCGTCATGAAAGACATGAAAGCCGCCAACCCCAAAGTCTATGCCTGCGCTTTGGATAACGACGACTTCATCGACAGCTATTTCGCCGCCTTCCGGTCCCTGCGATAACGGCTTATGGAACAGTCACTGCCCATTGCGGCCAATCTCCTCTATCAGCAGGCATCTATCGTAGCCGACGCCGTCCTCGCCGAGCAGCGCCGGACAGGGAGCGTCCCGGACGTGCCGGCCGGTTTTCAAAAGCAATTCTATACCTTTCTGGACCGCATCACCAGTCACTTGATGGAAGATAAAGATAACTTCTTCGGCTATTTTCTCTTTCAAATGGTCAAGGACATCCGTTTCGACATGGCCTCGCCGACGGGGACCAATTTCAAAGGGACGCGGTACCATCTCTATTTCAATCCCATGCTCTTCCTTCCCCTGTCGCCGGAGCAGATGGAAAGCACTATCAAGCACGAAATCCTCCACGTCGTATCGCTGCACCTCATCCGGGCCAAAGAATTGCAGCAGCAGTACAGCAAACTGGCCGTCAACTTAGCCATGGATGTCGTCGTCAATACCTATCTCGACCACCTGCCGCCGTTTTCGACGACCCTGGAATGGGTGAACATGAACTACTCCTTGTTGTTGAAGCCCTTTGAAAGTCTGGAATACTACGTCGATAAGATCCAGGCAGCCCTGGACCTGCGGACCGATAAAAGGGACCTGCCCGAATCAGAAAGCGATTCCGACGAATCCATCGCCGTATCCTATGACCCGGCCAAGACCCATGATTTATGGGATGAAGGCGATGACATCGACGAAGAGACGCTGCGGAAGTTCACCGAAAAATATATTGACGCATCGTGCAAAGGCGAACTGTCGAATTATCTGGAAAGCATGATCAAGGCCTTGAAAGACAGCCAGGAAGATCTGCCCTGGCACTGGTACCTGAAAAAGCTCGTCGGCTCCGTCACCAGTACCTGGAAAAAGACGACTATGCGCCGCAACCGCCGCCAGCCGGAACGGCTGGATCTGCCTGGCTGCCTGCGTTCCCATACGGCCAAAATCCTCATCGGCCTGGACATCAGTGGCAGCATCACCGATGCCGAATTCCGCCAGGCCATCGGCGAAGTCCTGCACCTGGTCCGCTGCTACAACCATGAAATCATCGTCGCCGAATGTGACGATGAAATCCGCCGCACCTACCGCATCCGCACCATGGACGACGTCCGCGGCCGTCTGGATATCCGCGGCGGTACGGCCTATTCCCCGGTCTTCGCCTACGCCAACACCCAGCGCGTCGACCTCGTCGTCTACTTCACCGACGGCAAAGGCGAAGAAAAACTCCAGACACCGCCCAAAGGCTACAAAGTCCTCTGGGTCCTTTCGGGCAAAGGAGATAAGCTATCCCTGAAAAAGCCTTTCGGCCTGGTCAAACGCCTGACCAAGCTCCCAGAATACGACCCGACCCTCGACTTCGACGACGTAGAAAAAGGCGGGTTCTCCATGAATCACCAGGAAGGGATCAGTATGCCGTAAGTAAAAGGGCTGTCGCACATGCGACAGCCCTTTTTAAGTGGTTAGTGGCTAGCAGTTAGTTGTTAGCGGATGGTTTTAAAATAATTTTTCGTAGAGGTAACGGATATCGTCCAGGGACAGTTTCTTGCAGTTGTTGACTAAGAGACGGGTCTGCTGGCTTCCGGCTTTGACCAGGAAGTCGAGGTCTTCTTTCTTGACGCCAAATTCGTCGAGTTTCGTCGGGATATTGACTTTGGCTACGACATCTTTGATTTCAGAAATGATGTAATCCGCTTTGCTGTCAGCTGTTTCGGCATACTTTTCAGGGTATACGGCATCACAGAGAGCGGCCAGCCGGTCCGTGCAGGCATCCTTGTTGAATTCCATGACATGGGCAAACAGGATGGCATTCGAAACGCCATGGGCAATATGGTATTTGCCGCCTAACGGATAGGAAAGGGCATGGACAGCGGTCGTACCGGAACCGGTAATGGCGACGCCGCCGTAGAAAGCGCCGATGAGCATTTCTGTCTTGGCATCCATATTATCGCCGTCTGCATAGGCTTCACGGATGTTATGGAAAATTTTCTTCGCCCCTTCGATGGCATAGGTATCGCTGAGGATCGTCGCCTTATTGGACGTGAAACATTCGACGACATGAGCCAGGGCATCGACGCCGGTGGCAGCCAGGACTTTCGGCGGCAGATGGCGGATCATTTCGGCGTCGAGGATGACATAGTCCGGAATCATGCAATTATTGACGATGCCCTGCTTAGACTGTTCTTCCGGGATGGCGACGATGGAATTGCAGGTCGCTTCCGAACCGGTCCCGCAAGTCGTCGGGATCATCAGGGATTTGATATATTTCTTGGCAATTGTCGGATCCTTCAGCAAATCGCGGACGCCGTAGTCGGCCCCAATGACGATGCTGGCCAATTTAGCCGCATCCATAACGCTGCCGCCGCCTACGCCAATGACCAAATCAATGTTGGCCACGCTGACTTCATCGATGACGCGTTCCACATCCTGATAGGAAGGTTCCGAAGCCAAATCATCGATAACCGTCAATTTCACGGCCGAGCAGATTTCTTCCACCCGTTTCGTAAGGCCCGCCCCGCGGACCCCTTTATCGGTAAACAGCAAGACAGACTGTGCCTTTTCCCGCTGCAAGACTTCATTGATTTTTTCTACACTGCCGGGACCGGCATAAACGACGCCCGGAATGGTCAACTGACATTGTTTCATAAGATAAACCCTCCTTAATATTGAATCATGCAACCTTTTCTTCCACTTTCATCGGTTCAATTTTACCTAAATAGAAAATGTAATTTAATACTGCACCTAACAATAATAATGCGGTGAAGAGCATCGCAAATTCAAAATGCCCTGTAGCCCCAACAATAAAACCAGTAACAATCGGTCCAACTACACCGCCAAAATTAGCAACACAATTTTGAATCCCAGCAACAATGCCAGTCATATTACGTGGTGCAATCTCACTAGGGATAGCCCATGTTTGAGAAGCAGCAATAACAGTCCCGGATTTAGCACAACACAACAAGAACAGTGTTACATAAATAGACTCAGTTACGGCCGCAAACCCAATGGTAGAAGCTAAAATCAAGCCACCACACAGAAACATTTTTCGTGTTTTGGTTAATGAGAATTTGCCAGATGAAACAATTTTATCTGAAGACCAGCCTGCAATAACTTCAACAATAGCACCACAAAGTAATGGCAATGAGGCGGCAAAACCCATTTGCGCAAAACTTAATCCTCTATCTTTCATCAAATACATCGGTAGCCAAGTAATAAAGAAATATGAACTATAGTTAGTTGCAAAAAAGCCAATACACATTGCCTGCATATTTCTAAATTTTAATAATTCATACCATTTACAAGGCATTGTCTTATTGCTTGTTTCGTCGGTATCTTGTCCTGACTTAATATATGCCAGTTCGGCAGCATTGACATGCTTATTCTTCGCTGGATCATCTTAAAAAAATGCAAACCAAACAATTGCCCAAATAATCCCCAATACGCCAAGTATAGCAAAAGTACCACGCCAACCAATTTGAATCATCAACCAAGTCAAAATAGGAATCCCAAAAGCCCCACCAAATTTTTGTCCACTATCAAAAATACCCCCAACAGTAGCTCGTTCACTTTTTGGGAACCACTTTCTAGTAATCGCCGCGTTGCTGGGATACGCACCGGCTTCACCAACACCTAAAATCATACGCATGCCCAAAATGGACTTAAATCCAGTGGCCATCCCGGTTAATGCAGTAGCAATAGACCACCAAAGTACGGACATACCTAAAGCTTTACGTTGCCCAAATTTTTCTGATACAAATCCAGCCGGAATTTGAAGCAACGCATAACAGAGAAAGAAAGCCGACATAACCATGCCCATTTCTTCAGTTGTTATAGAAAGATCTTGCATAATATGAGGTGTAGCAATAGCTAAAGTGGTTCTATCAATAAAGTTAATGGCGATAGCTGCCCACATCAATCCGCAGACAATCCATCTAACATGAGTTCTTTTTTGTTTTGTAGCTTCCAAAGCTGTCATGCTCATCGAAGACATTCTTATCACCTTTTATACCTTTTTGTTCTTACGGACATGAGAAAACGCTAAGAAATATATTTTCTTTTCCAAGTATATAAGTGGTAAGACTATGGTATAATGAAATCCAGATTAGGCTCTACCTTTTCTGTGAAGCTCTCTTGATGATTATGTTTTCCAGGCGCAATCATCAAGAGAGTTTTTCATATTACCATGACCTTACTTATTCCAACGGGGATGTTCGTAAGCCTTTGGATTGCAAACTTTATCCCATTTTTTACCACTTATAACGGCTACAGTTCCTTCTGCTGCAAGTGTGGCTACTCCCGAAGCAGCTTCCCGTGTCTGGCCAGCCATATGTGGTGTAACAACGATATTATCATGATGGAAAATCGGATCTGCTGGATCAATAGGTTCATGTACAACAACGTCCGTACCGGCACTATGAATCCAATTTTCATCCAATGCTTTGTTCAAAGCAGCTTCGTCTACAATCCCACCACGAGCGCAGTTTATCAAGATACCATCTGTCTTCATCATTTTTAACTCTGCTTCCCCAATCATATTTTTTGTTTGCGGGGTCAATGGCGTATGAATAGAAACAACGTCTGCTTCTCGCAAAACGTCATGCATATCTTCACGATATCCATATCCCTGGGCTTCAACAATTTCCTTTTTAATAAAAGGATCATAAACTAGGACCTTCATACCAATACCAGCAGCCATGCTAGCAAAAATGCTCCCAATATGACCATACCCAAGTAATCCAAGTGTCTTTCCGCCTAATTCATATGCTTTATAGGAACTGCGGATACCAAAGTTTCCTTTGCGCATTTCTCTATCACTGCGCATCATATCTTTAGCACAAGCAAACATCATTGCCATAGCATGTTCTGCAACAGATCGGCTATTAGCACCAGGAGCAATAACGACAGGAATCCCTAATTCAGTAGCCGCTTCAACATCGACATCGTCAACACCAACGCCAGGACGACCAATAACCTTTAATTTAGGGCATTGTTCCATTGTTTCACGATCAATAGAACCAATCCGAATAATAACGCCATCAGCATCTTTTAATTCTGGTAACATAACTTTAGGATCGCCACTATTCGTAATAACGACATTTACCCCAGCTTTTTCAAGAACAGCCATACCATCATCATGAAGACGATGTGAAATTACAACTTTAGCCATGAGTTACATCTCCTTGCCTTCATTATTCATACAGTTTGAAAACATCTTCCAAGGCTTTTTTAATAGCCGGATCCGTGCAGTTCGACGGTTGGCGAGCCGGTCCTACATGATAACCGCGCATATTGACGGCTAATTTGACGACCGAATTCGGGTTGCCCATCTGCATGACATTGCGGAAGGCGCGGATTTTCTTCTGCGATTCATTGGCCTTTTCGATGTTGCCTTCTTTCCAGTAGTTATAGATGCTGACCATCAATTCCGGGAAGACATTGGAGCAGCCCGAAATGGCACCGGTACCGCCGGCCATAAGGGCCCAGAGAATAAGGGAGTCGCTACCAGCCAATACGTTGAGGCGGGGATCTGTGTTTTCGATGTATTTCAACATATTGTCGAAGTTGCCGCTCGAATCTTTGATACCGATGATGTTTTCATATTTTGCCAACGTCTTGACCGTTTTCCAGTCAATGGAATTACCGGTACGCGCCGGGATGTTATACAACAAAATCGGCATATCGACGGCTTCGGCAATGGCGCTATAATGTTCTATTAAGTCAGCCTGAGAAGCTTTTACAAAGTACGGGGTGATGATAGATAAGCAATCGACGCCGCCCATCTGCTGGACGGCTTTCGACAATTCAATCGTTTCTTTCGTCGTAACGCAGCCCGTGCCGGCATAGACGGGAACGCGACCCTGGACGGCTTCAACAGCGGCTTCGATGATTTCCAATTTTTCTTTAGCCGAAAACGCATAGAATTCGCCATTCGTCCCTAACGGGAAAATCCCATGGACACCGGCTTTAATCAAATGGTCGATAAAAGCCTGGTATTCCTTTTTGTTAAATTCTTCGGTTTCCGTCAGCGCGGTAATAACCGGTGTAATTAATCCTTCTGCTTTAAACATAATGACATCTCGCTCCTTTGTGAATATATGTAAAATTTAATGGTCTGCAAATCGTTTTCCTAAATCGACGGCATAGCACATGCTGTCTGCCTTAGCAATGCCTTTCCCGGCGATATCAAAGGCCGTGCCGTGATCGACGGATGTCCGGATGATGGGAAGACCCAACGTAACATTGACGCCAGAATCAAAAGCCACCATTTTCATGGGGATATGTCCCTGGTCATGGTACATGGCGACGACGATGTCATAGATGCCGTTATAGGCTTTTAAGAAGACCGTATCCGGCGGGACCGGGCCATCGACATTCAGGCCTTCCTGCTGGGCCGCCTGGACAGCCGGGATGATTTCATCAATTTCTTCCCGGCCAAAGAGACCGGCTTCGCCGCTGTGCGGATTCAATCCGGCAACGGCAATGCGGGGGTTTTCAATCCCCAATTGCTTCATCGCGCCATCGGCCAGATGAACACATTCCAAGACCCGTGCTTTCGTCGCCCTGTCACAGGCTTCCCGCAAAGAGCAGTGTGTCGATACGTGGACGACAGACATGCGTTCGCTCCAAAGCATCATCGTATAGGATTTCGTCTTCGTCAGGGTAGCGAAGATTTCCGTATGGCCGTCGAAGTTATGACCGCCTTTATGGAGGGCTTCCTTGTTCAGAGGCGCCGTCGTAACGACGCGGATATCGCCCTTCAAGGCATCGGAAATGGCTCTGGCAATATATTGATAGGCCGCATCGCCGGCAACCGGGGATACCTGGCCGATTTCAAAGTCTTTGCCGATAGCCAGTTCGACGACGGAAATGACGTTGATCTTCCCTGGCTGAAAATCCTGGACCTTTTCAATGCGTACCAGCGGCGTCGTCAGCTGAAGCTGCTGATGGTAGTATTGGAGTACATCGTAGCTGCCATAAATCAGGACAGATTGTTGGTACTCCGGTTTGGCATTTATAGCTTTAAGGGAAATCTCCGGACCAATCCCGGCCGGATCGCCCATGGTAATGCCTATAAAATTCACTGCCACTGTACCTCCTCCTTTATCACAACATTTTTTGTTTCTTTATGTTGTTATTTGTTTGTTTTTGTTAATTAAATTATAAGAAAGTTTCTCTAATTAGTCAATGGTTTTTTTGTATATAATCTATGCTATTTATTCATCTTTTTTTACAGATGAGTTCCAAGGAAGTCCTACAAAAAAAATCCAGAAATGGCATATTAACGCTCATTTCTGGATTTTTTATTTCTCTATACGTATGATTTTATAACATAAAACAACAATTTAGAACTAAAATAAACTATTATTTACGGCAAAGTTCCTTGATGCAGCGGAAAATATCTTCTTCGCTGCCAAAGGCACCGGCTTTGGTGACGATGGGCAGGCCTTCCTGGCTGCCGCCTAGTAAGCGCCCCTGCACAAAGCCCGGCACGATTTCCCGTTCAATATGGGACCCGCTGGCCTGCAACTGCGAAATGACGGCGATAGCGGTATCACCACCGGTCAAAAACAAGCCGCTCACAGCGGTTTCCTGCAAAATAGCCGGTACCATCCGGCTCAAAGTCTGTTTGGTAAATTCGGCGAGTTCATCCGTCGAAAGGCCTTTTTCCCGGCCATAGGCGGCAAAATCTTCATAATCCTGGCGGCAAGCGGCGCCGGTGAGGACGACACTTTTCCCGGCCCGCAATAAATCTACTACTTTCTGAAGCGATGCGCTTCCATCCCTTTTTTCATAAAGGGCCTTCATATCCAAGGCAACGACAGGAAGCCCCCGCTTCCGGCAGTAAGCCAGCTGGCCCATGGTCTTGCTGCTGATGCTGCCAATGACGGCCAGGGCCGGCCGCTTCGGCTGATACGTCTGCAATATGCCCTGTGCCAAGCCGGCAGACCCGATCCAAAGGATTTTCTTCCCCGTCTGCCCGGCTTTTTCAGCAATCCTTTCCAGCTGCGCCTGCGCTACCGTATCGAAAGAATAGGCCGGTCCTGTCAAGTCAAAACGGCCGCTCTCGATATCATCGAGAGTATAGTGGCAGACCGGCTGCTGCAGGCAGTCTGACAGGATCCGCTGTACCCGGTCTTCTTGCAAGGGATTCCGCGGATCGCGGGCTATTTCCGTGTCCAGCAGCGGCGTCCCGTGGACGCAGAGACGCCCCGCTTCGACCGTCCGCCCCTGCCCGGGATAGGCCGGCGCAAAGATGATGAGTTCCGGCGCATAACAGTCGACAACGGCCCGGATTTCCTCTTGCAAATGACCGCGCAGCGTCGAATCAACCTTTTTATACAGGAAACGGCAGCCCCCCGTGCGCTGTACCTGCTCTACAGCGGCAAAAACGCGGTCATAGGCTTCCTGTCCGGAAACGACACGACTCTCGCTGTCGATGGACAGGCTGTTGCCATTGGCTTCGATCTGCGCGATATCCAGGACGACATCGACAGAAATCCCGTAATGGCAAAGCTGGACGCCTGTATCATTGGCTCCCGTAAAATCATCGGCAATGATGACAAAATGATGCATATGCTCTCCTCCTTAAACGCGGACAAACTGAACCTGATGTTCCTCAAATAAAGACTCTTCTTCGGCACTGGCCCGATAATCGCTGATGAGGACATCCATATTCCAGAGATCCAGGATATAATAAAGCTTATGTTTCTTGAATTTAGAATGATCCGCCAAGAGGACGACTTTATCTGACGCCTGCAGGCAAGCCCGCTTGACGTCGATTTTCTCGGCATTAGCCGTCATGATGCGCCAATCCGGGGTAATGGCCTGAGTCCCTAAAAAGCAGATATCAAAGTGCATGGCCCGGACCATATTGGTCGCCAGCACCCCGCACGTCGAGCTGGATTCAACGTCAATATGGCCTCCTAAGAGGATGACATACAGCCCCATGACCGGCGTCAGGACCTGGGCAATGGCCAAATCATTGGTCACGACGGTCAGATTATCCCAGCGCTGTTTGGCCATCAATTCAGCCAGTTCAAAATTCGTCGTACCGGCATCGAGATAGATGCTCATGGACGATTCGATGAGCGGCAGGGCCGCGGCCGCCATGCGCCGCTTTTCTTCAATGTGGACTAATTTACGATTGCGATAGGTCGCTTCTTTGACCGAGGACTCTACCAGAACAGCACCGCCGTGGCTTTTTTCGACCAGGCCGCCTTCTTCCAGATGCTGCAGGTCCCGCCGGATCGTCATCGTCGTCACATCGAGCTGCTGAGCCAGGTCATTGACCGTTACAGCTTTGTTCTTGTATAGTTCGTTTAAAATAAATTGCCGTCTTTCTGCCGGTAACATACCCTTCACCTCGTGTTTACACTTACCTTATTTTCTCATGATATCATGTTTATATTTGTTCATTTGTGTTAATTTATTATATCAAGAGAAAAAAAAGGCGTCAAGGAAAAAGGGCTTGTCGTATGACGACAAGCCCTTTTAAGTGGTTCGTAGTAATAGAAATCTGATGATACAGATATCCCTCTTTAGAAATCCCTTCCGGAAGGCCGCCTGGCCGCTTTTTTTAGAAATGGAAGTCCATCTGGGTGCGGACGAGCGTCCGTGTATTATCCGAATTGGAAATCTGTTCCTGCTTCGAGTAGAGCGTTTCCCATTCGATATTCTTCCAAGGCACGTATTTATACCCCAGAATCCAGCCTTTGCTGCCGGCACTGCCATTGTAGAACAAGGAACTCCATTCATCATCACCGGCGATAGTCCCATTGGTTCCATAGCGATACCAGCGGGCATAGGCCTGCCACGTCCCCGGTTTCTGCAAATCCGTATTGCGATAATTCAGGCGTAAGAACGTACTGTTATTTTGGTAATCCGCATTGGTCTGGACATAATCGGCCAGGAAGCGGATATTTTTAGAAAGGTCCAGCCAACCGCTGAGGACGTAGGCTTTATCGTATTCAACCGTATCTTCGCCCCACGATTCCAGATGGCTGGTGTTCATTTCGTAGACATCGCCTTTATTCTTAGAATTCAGGGCATAGGCCAGGTTGATTCCGGCCCGCGGTCCGACGTTCCCCCAGGTGCCCAGGCCATACCAGCTTTCATGATTGCCGCCGCTCGTCGATGCGAACCAGAAGCCGCTGGCAGTGAGCCTCGTCCCTTTAATGGGAATGCCGAGCTGGAAGCCATCCGATTCGGTACCAAAGAGGACATTCTGCTGGCCTAAGCCGCGCCAGGCACGGCCGATGTTAATCCAGGCTCCCGTTTTCGGGTCCGTCCCTTCGACCCAGATCCGCTGGATATTGCCATCATGACCAGACCACCGCTTCGCCCGGCCTTTATCTTTACCATCCGTTGCCCATGACCCCGATTCATTTTCATGGTCATGGCCCCCGTTATAGAAAGAGTTCTTTTCTAACTGGAATTTAGCCTTCCAATTGTCGTTGACTTTATAGGACCCGTTCAAGCTCATATAAAAACGGTCATTGTCTTTATACAAATCGCTGTTGTTCTGGACGTCGTTGCTGTACTTGTCATGATCGTACTGGACGCGGATAAAGCCGCTGAGTTCCATCTTTCCAGCAATCCCGTTTTTCAGGGAATCGATATCCTTGGTATTCTGTTCGATCTGCTTGGTGTTTTTGGCGACTTGCTGCTGCAAGACGTTGATTTCGTCGGCATATTCGGCGTGCAGTTTTTCCAGGACCGTCTTGTCGCCAAAGTTGCCGCCGCCTTTTTGCATGGCTTTGGCGACGATGCTGGCCACTTCATAGCGTGTCATGGTGCGGCCGCCTTCAAAGGTGCTGTTCCCCATGCCTTCGATGACGCCTTCTTTGGCCAAATAATCCAGGGCTTCATACGACCAGTGGTCTTTGGGGACATCGGAGAAGCTGTCAGCCGATGCGGCCAGAGCCGTAGTGGAAATGCTGAGACTCAGGACCGCCAGGACGGCAAAGGCTTTCTTGTTAAACTCCATCGTAAGGACCTCTTTTCTTATAAATTATCTTCCAGCATGGCCCCTACGCTGTCGTATACCTTGCGAGCCTGGTCCTGTATGGCCGGGCGGGCCGTGGCGACAGTATAACCGTTATAGCCCAGGATCATGGGCAGATCGTTGATTTCATCGCCAATAGCCAGGATGTCCGCACCGTCCCAGCCAAAGAGGGAGAGCGTGTGGGAGATTGCCTGTTGCTTACTGATATCGGAGGGAATGATGTCGACGGCACAGCGGTTGGGATAGGCATGGACGGTATCGCCGAAATGGGCGTTGACCTGTTCGCTGGCAGCTAAAGCATCGTCGGGATTGGTGAAGCCCAGGGAATACTGGTGAATCGTCTGGGGCAGATGGTCGATGTCGTCTTCCGTTATCGGCACGATGGGATAGTCCCATTCCTTGGCTTCCCGCCATACCCAGGTGCCCGGCAAATCATGGCAGAGATAGGTCCGGTCTTCCGAGGAGAACGAGAAATGGAAGGACTTTCGGACCAGCTCCAGCTTGCTGACGGCCTTGAGGACGGCCGGTTCGATGCGGGCTTCCCAGAGGACGTGGTCCTGTTCATCGCTGATGAGGCCGCCGTTATTGCAGGCCAGGTAATCGTATTCGACGCCATAGTGTTTGAGCTGTGGCATGAGCATACCGTGGTCACGGCCGGACACGACGCCGAATTTATGGCCTGCAGCCCGCCATTTACGGATGGCTTCGGCATCACCAGCTGTAATGATATCATCCCGGAACAGGGTCCCGTCATAATCACTGGCAGCAACTTTTAACATAATACTCCTCCTCATATACGATAGATGACGGCTTCTGCCGGACGCAGCGTACCGGCCTGCGGGGCTTCATAGTTGCCCAGGAGGACTTTTGCGCCTTCCGTAAGGGATGCGTCATAATCGATAGTTTCGTTGGTAAAATTGACCAGCGTCAATGTCGCCTGGTCGTCTAAGATGCGCTTGAAAGCGTAAATGCGTTCATCATCAGTCAATAGCTCTTCGTAGCGCCCCTGCTGCAGGATGGCTGCTGCTTCCCCCTGGAAGCGTTCAGCCTGTACTTTGCGGTAATACTGGAGTACCGAATCGGTATCGCCTTCTTCACTTTCGGCACAGCACCGGCCATAATCGTCATGGACGGGAAGCCACGGGGTACCCGTCGTAAAGCCGGCCTGAGCTGCCCGGTTCCATTGCATGGGCGTCCGGGCGTTGTCGCGGCTGTGGGCCTGGACGAGGCGCAGGGCCTCTGCCGGAGCAAAGCCCTCTTCCAGGGCCAACCGATACTGGCCGTGCGTCGAAATATCATTGTAGTCTTCGATATGGGCAAAAGCCGTATTGGCCATGCCCAGTTCCTGGCCTTCATAAATGAAAGGCGTCCCGCGCAGGGTAAACAGGATGGTCGCCATGGCTTTAGCCGCCTTCTTCTTGTCCGTCCCTTCCGGGAAATAGCGGTTGACGCAGCGGATCTGGTCATGGTTCTCGAAGAAAATGGGATACCAGCC
Source organism: Megasphaera jansseni (assembly GCF_047974155.1). NCBI lineage: Bacteria > Bacillati > Bacillota > Negativicutes > Veillonellales > Veillonellaceae > Megasphaera > Megasphaera jansseni. Next base: position 48,744 of record NZ_JBHYRR010000018.1, read on the forward strand.
ATTGACGGCGGTCGCCTCCTGGCTGTCCGACAAGGCCTTCTTGAGCTGGGTCAGCGGCCATGTTTCAGCGCGGCACCAGACTTCATCATCGGGAAATTCCAGGTTCACGTGGCTGAACTCAAAGAGCATGCTGAAGGCCCCGTCTTTGCCAACCCACTGGGGCAGGTCGGCCGGCGTGACGCCGTTGGCTTCGGCGACGGTAAAGATATCATGGCCGTCGAAGACGTTCCGGCGGAATTCATGCAAAAAGTCGAGGATACCCGGCGTATTGGCAATCATCTTGTGGATGGATGACAGCCCGTCGGCGCCATCGACGGGCCCGTCGGTGAAGACGGCGGGTTTCTTGATATAGACGATGGCATCGATGCGGAAGCCGCCGACGCCTTTGTCTACCCAGAAATTAGCCGCATCATAGAGGGCCTGGCGGACCGCGGGATTTTCCCAATTCAAATCGGGCTGTTCGACGGCGAAGGTATGCAGGTAATACTGCTGCCGTTCTTCGCACCACGTCCAGGCCGGTCCGCCGAAGATGGAGCGCCAGTTCGTCGGCGCCGATCCGTCTTCTTTGGCATCGCGCCAGATGTACCAGTCAGCCTTATCGTTGGTCCGGCTGCGTTTCGATTCCTGGAACCAGGCATGCTGGTCGGACGTGTGATTATAAACCAAATCCATGACGATACGGATATCCCGCTCCTTTCCTTCGGCAATGAGGGTATCCATATCGGCCATCGTGCCATAGCGCGGATCGATGGCTATATAATCGCTGATGTCATAGCCGTTGTCGACCATGGGCGACGGATAGACCGGCGTCAGCCAGACAGCGCCGACGCCGAGCTTTTTGAGATAATCCAGATGGCGTGTTACGCCGGGGATATCGCCTTCACCGCTTCCCGTCGTATCCTGGAAACTGCGGGGATAAATCTGATAGACAGCCGTCTGCTGCCACCATTTCAAAGTATCCATAACTTCCTCCTAGAAAATGACAATCGGTGTTTCACCGGCAACGACAGGTTGGTCCGCTTCTTTCTTCATCTGTGGATATTCCGTCGAGTTGGTGACGGCCATGATGACGATGTCGTTATAACCTGCTTTGGCAATGGCATCGCGGTCGAAGCGGATCAGGGGATCGCCGGATTTGACCTGGGCATCCTGCTGTGTCAGGAGGGTAAAGCCTTAGCCATTCATGTTGACCGTATCCAGGCCGATATGGATGAGGACTTCAGCCCCGTTGGACAATTCCAGGCCGACAGCATGGAGCGAGCTTTCCATGATCATGGAAACCGTCGCATCGGCCGGGGCGACGATGGTATCGCTCGACGGTTTGATAGCGACGCCGTCGCCCATCATCTTCTGGGAGAAGGCATCATCCGGGACTTCGCTGATATCGACGAGGTCACCGGAGACAAAGGCTTTCAGCTTCATGGAGCGGTCGTCTTCATCGACGGAAGCCACCGTTTCAGCAGCTGGAGCCGCTGGTGTTTCGGCAGGCATTTCTTTCGTTTCCGGGACCGTGCTTTCTACGGCTGCCGGGATTTCCCCCTTCATGAGGGCATCGAAATGGCCGCGGACATTCGGTACGGACAGGCCGACGATGACCTGGATAGCGTGGCCGTTCTTGACCAGGCCGAAAGCGCCGGCATTGGTGAACTTGCTGGTCGCAGCGACTTTATCCGGGTCGTTGACGGTAACCCGCAGGCGGGTCGCACAGTTGGTGACTTCGCGGATGTTGTCCGGACCGCCGAGGCAGTCGAGGAAGACCTGGGCTTTCAGGGCATCGGCGCCGCCGGTAATGCCTTTCTTTTCCATTTCTTTCTTGGCTTTATATTCCGCTTTGGTGAACAGCTTGTCTTCTCCGCCATCATCGGTACGGCCCGGTGTCGGCAAATCGAAGTGAAGGATAAGGAAGCGGAAGACGACGAAGTAAATGGCCGTGAAGCCGAGGCCAATGGCAATCTGTAAAATGTACGTCCCAGCGTGGTAACGGAACAGCGGGATCCAGTTCTGGACGAAGCAGTCGATGAGGCCGCCGCCGAAGTTGCCCGACAAGCCGATGAAATACAGCGTAGCCGACAAGGTAGCGGCCAATACGGCATGGACGACATACAAAAGCGGAGCAACGAACAAGAAGGTAAATTCAATCGGTTCGGTAATGCCGCAGAGGACGGCCGTAATCGTAGCTGGAATGAGCAGGGTGGCAACTTTCTTGCGTTTTTCCGGTTTAGCGCAATAGTACATGGCTAAGGCTGCGCCGGGCAGGCCGAAAACTTTGGCACTGCCGTGGAGGGCAAAGCCGCCTTGGGGAAACATGTCCCGCAGGGAATGAGCACTGGTAGCGAAATCATTGAGGTGCTGCAGCCAGTAAGCCTGGATCCCGCCGTCGCAGACGGCCGGGCCGTAGATGAAGGGCAGGTAAATGAAATGGTGCAGACCGGCCGGCAGGAGGATACGTTCCGAGAAAGTGTATGCCCAGACGCCGAAGATGCCGCTGGTCTTGAGGAAGAACTGGAACTGTTCAATGCCGTGCTGGATAGGCGGCCAGATGTAGCAGAAGAGGAGCGCCATAGGCAGCATGACCAGGAAGCCGACAGCAACGACGAAGGCCGGTCCTTTGAAGATGCCCAGCCAGTCCGGGATTTCTGTATCATAGAAGTGATTGTGCAGGTATGCCGAAATGCAGGCAATGAAGATGGCCCCGAGCATGCCCATGTCCAAAGTCTTGATATTGGCAATCATGGCCAGCCCCGTCCCGGCTCCGGCTTCCTGGCTGTAGTCGACGCCAAAATAGCTGCCGTGGAGTGTCAGGATACCGGCAATGAAATAGTTGAAGACCATATAGATGACGAAGCCTTCCATGGCACAGCGGGCCTGTTCTTTCTTGGCAAAGCCAATGGGAACGGCGATGGCGAAGAGAATCGGCATCTGATTGAAGACCGTCCAGGCACCCTGTTGGACAACATACCAGAAATCATACCAAAGGGTCCCTTTTTCGGCGAGACTGCCAAAAAGGCCTGTATTGCTGAAAATAATCGACAAGGCGACGGTCAGCCCGAAGAAGGCGAATAAAATGACCGGTGTATACATAGCGCCGCCAAAACGCTGCAATTCCTGCATCACGCGGTCCTTGTTGAATGACATATACATTTTCCTCCCGTTTTGAATAACAATAAGTCCCTAGCCCATCCTGACATATAACGGAGACGTCATCCGCAGGTATGCCCGAAGGCTATCTTTACTAACAGGATATAAAAAAAGAGCCGCGAATACAATAGATTCGCGGCTTTCTGGCACACGGCCCCCGGCCTGTAATCTGGTACATTTCCTGTACTTTGGTACAGCCTACAGATCCCGGCGGCTCTCTTCTTTCAAGCGGTGCATATACATACAGTATTTGACATACCACACTTCGGCCAGGACGAAATAGGGCATCATGGACTGAAAGGCAACGTGGTCTTCTTCTTTATCATAGAGCTGGAAACGAGCTGGTGAAATATAGAAATTGACTGTCGATAACGACGCCAGGGTATTATCGTGGAGACGAGTGATGGAAATGAAAGGGATATCCCTTAATTTCAAGGCCTGGGCTAATTCCGTCACAGCTGGCGATTCCCCGGAAAAGGAGACGATGATGAATAAATCATCCTTGTTCAGGGTCTGTACGAGGTTGCGGAACTCTTCCCGCGCCGGTACATCGTAGAGCATGACGTTGTCATAAAAGAAGAGCCGTTTCAATTCCTGGATGACGTTGCTCTGCACGTAGCCGGAAGCATAGGTGAAAATCCGGTTGGCTTCATGGACGAGGGCGCTGGCGTTATCGAAGTTGCGGCTGCAGAGCTTATCCACGGTCTGTTCATAGAAGCGATGGAGTTCCTCCATGACATTCGTATCGTAACTGGAAATTTCCGGTTCTTCCCGCTTGAGCATCATCTTGAATTCACCGAAGCCGTCGAGGCCTAATTTTTGGGCAAAGCGGACGATGGTCGTCGTCGAGACATGACAGGCCCGGGCCAGCTCATGGATTGAGCTGTGGCGGACAGCGGCGCGGTGCTGCAAGATGTACTTCCAGATTCCCATATCGGTATTGTTGAGCTGCTGGCGATGGGCATTGATGAGTTCGGCAAGTTGCATGGCTGGTTCCCCTTTCACGAAACAGGCCCCGGCGGAAAAATCCGCAGGGGCCGGGTCATAGTTTCATTATAAGGAATCCAGGGACGGACGTCAAGCCGATGGTTCGTCGTTCATCGTCCATCGCGATGGCATCGTATTTTCGACCTACGATGAACGGAATTAACACTCACACAGCGCCGCGGCAATGGCAGCGCCGACGGAAGCACCGTTGCTGTTGGGGACGACGTGGATACGCGTATTTTCGGTCGGTGCCATACAGAAGACACAGATGGCGTCTTCAATGATGGCCGGAACGCCTTTGATTTTTTCAACCAGGCTGCCTTCGATAGCGATGGACTGTTCCGCAATGCCCTTATCCTGGGCCAAGTGGCCGAGGATGCCGAAGCTGGCTGCCCCGATGAGCTGGGCTGCCCGGGCAAAGACGGCTTTGACCAGGGCGCAGAGGCCTTCTTGTTCTTCTTCACTGACGGCAAAGCCGAGAAGGGCTTCGGTCGTCTGCTGGCCGGAAATGAGTTCATTCATATCGCGCGTCGTAAAGTACGGAATGTCCCGCTTGAGGTATTCGCCAAAGACGACGCGGCAGACTTCGCTTAAATACCGGCCGCCGATCATCTTTTCAAAAGGATGGTCGCCAGGCTGCTGGGACGCTTCGTCGACGAGGCGGTCCCAGACGGTGGTCGGCCCACCATCGAAACCGGCAGCTTCCAGGTTGACGATCATCTGCAAAGCCGGTTCATAATAGCACATGTTGAAACCCGTACCACAGACGATACCGATGCGCGACGGGTTATGTTGATAGACGGAAGACAATAGGGTCGCCGTCGTATCATTCAGCAAAGCCACCGGTTCGATGTGGTCCAGGCCGGCCCGGACGAGGGCTTCTTTCAGCAGGCCGTTGATGGATTGGCCGGCCACACCGGGGACGGCGATTTCTTTGGACCAGGCAATGAGGCTGGCGTCTTTGGCCGACGTCTGGTCGACGGCAAAGGAAAAGGTAAAGCCCAGCTTATAGTCCTGATTGCCGCCGGCCGCTTCCTTGACGATGGCGGCGATGAAGTCGAAGAGTTCTTCTGCCGTCCGTACCGAAGACGTATAGTCATAGTCGGCGCATTTCAAGGGTTTGGCTACCTTGTTTTCCACCACAAAGCCCTGTTCGCCCATGAGGCGGATACGCGAAGCCCGAATGTTGGTGCCGCCAAAGTCCAAGGCCAGGAAAGTTCCCGTTTCCCGTCCTGTCGGCAAGCCCAGGTAGGTGCGCAGGGCGGAAAGGGAGCTGTCCTTCCCTGCCAAGGCATCTTCGGCGGCCTTGCGGAAGTGCTGCGCCAGTTCCCGCAGGTCCGCACCGGATAACTGTAATGCCTGTCTCATTGATTCCCAATTTTTTATCGTATCTGCCATGATAGTCGGCCTCCTGTCTGTACACAAAACATCTATAGTTTCATGATAATGAAAAAAGACCATAAAGACAACTCTTTTATGGTCTTTCGGTTCTGTAACACGATATGGGACGGTAGTACAAAATATGGATATTGGTACAGGCGCTGCGCGCAAAAATAAAAAGGAACCGTGCACGAAAGTAAAACCTTCATGCTCCAGTTCCTTGAATAGAGTTTGGTGGGCGATAACAGGATCGAACTGCTGACATCCTGCTTGTAAGGCAGGCGCTCTCCCAGCTGAGCTAATCGCCCAAGTGGTGACCCCTACGGGATTTGAACCCATGTTCTCGCCGTGAAAGGGCGATGTCTTAGACCGCTTGACCAAGGGGCCACGTAATGTGGAATGTGGTGATCCACCCGAGATTCGAACTCGGGACACCCTGATTAAAAGTCAGGTGCTCTGCCAACTGAGCTAGTGGATCATAATGGCAGGGGTAGTAGGATTCGAACCTACGGATGACGGAGTCAGAGTCCGTTGCCTTACCGCTTGGCGACACCCCTGTATGGCTCCTCAAGTAGGACTCGAACCTACGACAAATCGGTTAACAGCCGATTGCTCTACCAACTGAGCTATTGAGGAATAAATGGAGCGGAAAACGAGACTCGAACTCGCGACCCCCACCTTGGCAAGGTGATGCTCTACCACTGAGCTACTTCCGCATGTGTGTTGTCTGTTTCAGAAGACTTGATTATAATACCAAATCCACAGGATTCTGTCAAGGGATTTTTTGAAAAAAATAAAAAAAAGACGCTGTCCTATGAAGACAGCGCCTTTTTGAGGGGCTAGGGGCTAGGGGTTAGGGGTTAGGGGCTAGGGGCTAACGGCTAGCCCCTACCTGCTAATCGCTAATGATTTTAGCCTTGAATACCAACGCTACGTCGGCGTCGGAGCAGCAGAATTCGGCTTCGCCTTCAGGCTGCCCGGGCAGCTGGCCGCCATAGCGCAGGATGTCGACATAGGGAAAGGCACAGTGCAGGGCCATGGGACAGATTTTTCCCCGGTCCGTATCGTAATCAAAGGTTTCTCCGATATGGTGGCCGCGATGACAGCCCATAGTCCCCAGTTTTCCCGTAATCGTAAGCTGGATGACAGGACGTTTTCCTCGTGACATTTTTTTCTCCTTTATATAGAAATGAGCAGTACGCCGCCCGAAGGCAATGCGTTTTCGTTCGTCGTAGGCCGTTCATCGTTCGTCGTAAGGGATAGAACAAATAACACCCACCGCGATGAACGAAAAACGACAGAAACAAAGGCATTCCGTCTGATGGCTCCCCTGTTCTACGGAATCCTGAATAGCCGCTTGGCGTTTTCGGTTGTCGCCCGTACCACTTCGGCGGTATCTATGCCCCGCAGCGCCGCGATTTCTTCGGCGACATAATGGACATAAGCCGGTTCATTGCGCTGACCACGATGAGCCTGGGGCGTCAGGTATGGACAGTCCGTTTCGATGAGCATGCGCTCCAACGGCAGATGGGCTGCGACGCGCTTGGCCCGCTTGGAATTGGGATAGGTCAAAGGCCCGTCAAAGCCGAAATAGAAGCCCATGCGCAGCAGTTCGTCAGTCATCTCCAGGCTGCCGGAATAGCAGTGGAAGACGCCGCGGATGCCCTTGCCGTACTGGCGCAGGATATCCAGCGTGTCGCCATGGGCTTCGCGGTCATGGATGATGATGGGTACATCGAGTTCCACAGCCAGCTTGACCATGTCGATGAAGACAGCCTGCTGGACAGACCGGTCCGGTTCAGGCCAATGGTAGTCCAGGCCGACTTCGCCGACGGCGACGACTTTCTCTTCCGTCATCAGCCATTGGCGCAGCTGGCCGACGTCGCCTGCTTTGGCCTTAGCTGCTTCTTCGGGATGGATGCCGACAGCTGCATAAAGCCCTTCCTGTTCCCTGGCCATGGCGATGCACTGAGCCGACGTTTCCATATCCGTTGCCGGACAGAGCATGAGGCCCACGCCGGCTGCGGCCGCCCGGCTGAACATAGCCGGACGGTCTTCGGCATAGGCGCCGTCATTGACGTGGCAATGGGTGTCGAAGAGCATCAGCGTACCCGGCTTCCCGGTGCCATGCCGTCGACGAAAGCGACCTTCAGGTTATCGTTGCCATCGGAAGCAGCCAGGAGCATGCCTTTCGATTCGACACCGCAGAGTTTGACCGGTTTCAGGTTGGTGACGACGATGACGCAGTGGCCGATGAGGTCTTCCGGTTTATAGTAGAGAGAAATGCCGCTGACGATCTGGCGCGTTTCCGTACCGAGGTCGACTTGCAATTTCAGCAGTTTCTTAGCCTTCGGTACTTTTTCACAAGCTACGATTTTGCCGACGCGGAGGTCGATCTTGCCGAAATCATCGATGGTGATTTCTGGTTTCGTCGGTTCCTTAGCCGCCGGGCAGGCCTGAGCCGCTTTCTTTTCTTCTTCTACTTCGGCGACTTCTTCCTTCAAATCGTAGCGCGGGAAGAGGGCATGGCCTTTGCAGACTTTCGTGTCAGCCGGATAGCGGCCCCATTCCTGGGCAGCCGGGAGGTTGGCTTCGGCAAAATCACCCAGGCCGAGCTGTTTCCACATTTCGGCAGCGCTGGCCGGGATGAAGGGGCTGACCAGGGTAGCGATGATGCGCTGGGCTTCGAGGAGATTGTACAAGACCGTCTGCAGGCGCTGCGCTTTGGCATCGTCTTTGGCCAATACCCACGGCGTCGTTTCGTCGATGTACTTATTACTGCGGCGGATGAGGGCCCAGACGTCGTTGATGGCGTCGTTGATTTTCATGTCGTCCATATAGGTTTCAAAGCGTTTCGCCGTTTCCACAGCACACGTTGCCAAATCGTCGTCGACCGGTTCTTTGACCGTCGGGCCGGCTGCGACACCGCCTTCGTATTTTTCGACCATAGCCAGGGTACGCTGCAAGAGGTTGCCCAAGTCGTTGGCCAAGTCGGAGTTGATGCGGTTGATGAACGACGGCAGGGAGAAGTTGCCGTCCTGGCCGAGGCGGATTTCCTTCAGGAGATAGTAACGGAGCGCATCGGCACCATAGCGGTCGATAAGGGGAATGGGATCGACGACGTTGCCCAAAGATTTACTCATCTTAGTGCCGTCGACGATGAGCCAGCCATGACCGAAGACTTTCTTCGGCAGCGGCAGGCCGCAGCTCATGAGCATAATCGGCCAGATGATGCTGTGGAAGCGGACGATTTCCTTGCCGACCAGGTGCAGGTCAGCAGGCCAGAATTTCTTGAATTTTTCCGGGTCATCGAGATAGCCCGCAGCCGTGACGTAGTTGACCAGGGCGTCGAACCAGACGTAGACGACGTGTTTCGGGTCCCAAGGGACCTTGATGCCCCAGTCGAAGGACGTACGGGAGACGCAGAGGTCTTCCAGGCCGCTCTTGACGAAGGAAATCATTTCGTTGCGCCGCGATTCCGGCTGGATGAAGTCCGGGTTTTCTTCGATGAATTTCAGCCAGCGGTCGGCGTATTTATTCATTTTCAGGAAGTATGCTTCTTCCGAAACGAGTTCCAGCGGGCGGCCGCAGTCCGGGCAGACGTGTTTGCCTTCAGGCAGCTTGTTTTCCGGCCAGAACGTTTCGCACGGCGTACAGTACCAGCCTTTATATTCGCCTTTATAGATATCGCCGTTGTCGTAGGACTTCTGCATCAAAGCCTGGACGACTTTTTCATGGCGTTTTTCTGTCGTGCGGATGAAGTCATCATTGGAAATGTTGAGTTTTTTCCAGAGCTGCTGGAAGAGGGCGACGATTTCGTCGACGTATTCAATCGGTTTGACGCCTTTTGCTTCGGCTGCACGCTGGATTTTCTGGCCGTGTTCATCCGAGCCGGTCAGGAAAAAGACATCGTCGCCGCGCAGACGGTGGAACCGTGCCAGCGAATCGGCAATGGTCGTGCAGTACGTGTGCCCGATGTGAAGTTTGGCACTTGGATAGTAAATAGGTGTTGTAATGTAATACTTTCTTTTTTCAGACATGGGATTTTCCTCCTATACCGGCAAATGAGCCGGGTGTTATAAACTAAGCGCAGCCTGGTATACACTACGTTTAGGCACGCCGCACCGTCTGGCGACAGTCCGGATAGCCTCTTTCTTATCGACGCCCTGTTCCATCAGTTCCCGGACCAGGGACGCGTAATCGACGTCGCCTGAAGCAGCGGCCTCAGCGGCAGGCGCTGCCCCTTCGACGAGGATGACAAATTCACCGCGGGTCCCCTGTTCGGCCAGATCGGCCCGCAGCCCGCTGAGACTGCCGCGCAGGTACTGTTCGTACCGTTTGGTCAGTTCCCGGCAGAGGACGGCCCGGCGGTCGCCCAGGACTTCGATCATTTCGCCCAATACCTGCTGGATGCGGTGAGGCGCTTCATAGAAGATGAGCGTCCCTTCATAAGATTTTACCGACTCCAATACGGGCAGGCGGTGTTTCTGGGTCTTCGGCAGGAAGCCGACAAAGGTAAAGCGCGTCGTATCCATGCCGGAGGCAATGAGCCCGGTCAGGCCGGCATTGGCGCCGGGCAGGGGTACGATGGGGATATCGGCTTCCAGGGCCAGGCGGACCATATCACTGCCAGGGTCGCAGATGGCCGGCATGCCGGCATCGCTGACCAGGGCAATCATCAGGCCGTCTTTCAATTTTTCAATGAGCTGTGGCCCTTTTTCGGCTTTATTGTGTTCATGATAGCTGGTCAATGGCGTATCGATATCATAGGCCATGAGCAGCTGCTTCGTATGACGCGTATCTTCAGCCGCGATGAGGTCGGCTTCGCGGAGACAGCGCACGGTGCGGTACGTAATGTCTTCGAGATTGCCGATCGGTGTCGGGCAAAGATAGAGCGTCCCTTTTTGAAAAATTTCCGGCATACTATCCCTCCATCTGGCCTTAAATCTTCCCGTATAATCGCAGGACGGCATCGCTGTAACTCCCGTCAGGGTTGTGGACGATGAGCGGCGGCAGGACATCCATGCCCTTGCTGCCGCCGCGGATACCTTCGATGAGGAAGAGCTTGGCCTTCTTATCGGGGCGGCCGTGGACCATCTGCAACATCTTCGGTTCGATATCGTGAACCCGCATGGCTTCCAAAATATCGGCCAGGCGTTCCGTGATATGGACCATGCGGAAGCGGCCGTGATATTTCAAGGCATACTTGACGGCATCGAGGACGTCGCCGAGGGTCGCTGTCTCTTCATGGCAGGCCCGGCGGATACCATCGACATCACTGTAGGCGCCGCGGCTCTTTTCCCGGTACGGCGGATTGGCGTAGACAGCGGCAAAAGCGCCGCTCGCCGTCCACTCCCGGATGCGGCGGTAGTCTCCTTCGACGATGGTGATGCGGTCGTCCCGACCATTGAGGGCGACGTTGCGGCGGGCAATATCGGCCATGACGGGATTGAATTCCACCGCCGTCAGCTTCTTGGCGCCGCGGGCCGTCAGGATGAGGGGAATGGCCGCCGTCCCCGTCCCCAGATCCAGGGCCGGCCCATGAGGTACGGCACCGAAGTGGGCCAGGAGGACCGTATCCAGGGAAAAGCAGAACTGGTCGTCGCGCTGGATGACCTTCATGCCGTCCAGGACCAGGTCGTCCAGCCGTTCGTGCGGGCCTAACTCAATGTTCATGTTCCGTTTCCCCTACGTCCGACCAGGGCACGTTGATATTATGTCCCGATTCGAGCTGAACCTTGACCGTATGGTCCTTCATGTGGACACGCAGGACCGTGCCGACGCCTTCATCGGTCATGACTCTTTTCCCGACTGCCGGCGGCTTCTGCTGTTCGCAGTTCTTCTGCTGGCAGTTGCAGCACTTCAGCTCGCCCGACGTATAGAGCTGATTTTCATAGCGCAGGCAGCACATGAGGCGGCCGCAGATACCCGAAATCTTGGTCGGATTGAGGGACATACCCTGGCCCTTGGCCATGCGGATGGAAACGGGCTTGAAATCGCCCAGGAAGGTGGCGCAGCACAGGGGCCGGCCGCAGCAGCCGATACCGCCGATCATCTTGGCTTCGTCGCGCAGGCCGATCTGACGCAGTTCGATGCGCGTGCGGAAAACCGACGCCAGGTCGCGGACGAGTTCTCGGAAGTCGATGCGGCCATCAGCAGTAAAGAAGAAAATAATCTTGCCCATATCGAAGGTATAGTCGACATCGATGAGTTTCATGGGCAGTTTATGCTTGGCTATTTTCGCCAGGCAGATGCCGAAAGCCTTCTTTTCCCGTTCCTTGTTCTTTTCCACCTGGCGAAGGTCCTTGGCTGTCGCCTTGCGGATAATCGGCTTCAGCGGCTGGACGACTTCCGACGAATCGACACTGCGCGGCGCAATGACGACATGGCCGAATTCCATGCCCCGTGCCGTTTCGACGATGACGCCGTCATCCAGTTTGAGTTCGATAGTGGCGGGATCGAAATAATATATCTTTCCGGCAGGTTTAAAACGTACACCTACAACGATCATTGAATTCCTCCTCTAAGCCGTATCGCCTGAAGGCACACATAGTCCCAGACCAGGCGGACGTTGACGTGGCGCGATACCGCTTCCAGCCCTTCATCGAGCACCTGGGAAAGGCCAAAAACGGCGTCATCCGTCCAATACGGCAGTAATTCTGTCATTTCATGGATATATCCTTTTAAACGTACATAGTCCTGGCCGGCACCGCTGCGCAGGACGGCCATATCGCGGAGAAAGAGGCTGATCCAGCCGAGTATCTCCGTCGTTTCCTTATCCGTCAGGGCCGCTGACAGAGCCAGCCATTTGGCATAGGGACAGGCGTGTTTCGCCGTGGTCGTCAAAAAATCCAGGGCAAAATGAGCCTTATCCGTCCCCTGGCCGTCGAGATAGGACAATACGGTCCGGACGATGCCGCCACCCCAGAGGATGGCTTCATCCCAATTTCCGCCGTCGCCGCGCAGGCGCCGCAGTCCCTGGCGCATCTCGTCGTCGCCGACGGGGTCGAAGGTAAAGCGGGCACAGCGGGAAATGATGGTCGGCAGCAGTAAATCGGGCTGGTCCGTAATCAAGATGAAGCAGACGCCTGACGGCGGTTCTTCCAGGATTTTCAGCATGCGGTTGGCAAATTCCGTATTCATCGTTTCCACATGGTCGATGATACAGACCCGGCGGTGGCCGGCTTCGCCCTGCAGAGCCAGTTCCCCCTGGAGCTGGCGGAACTGGTCCACTTTCAGCATAGCCCCCACCGGCGCCAGATAGAAGGCATCGTCTTTATCACCGGATACGGCTTTGCCTTCGCGGCTGGCCAGGTCCGGAAAGACGCGGCGGCCGACCAAAGCCGACGCGACGGCGATAGCCATCATCGTCTTGCCGATGCCGGCCGGGCCGGCGAAAATCATGGCATGAGGGATGCGATCTTCGTCGATGAGGCGGGCGAACTGTTCTTTCAGGCGGCTGTGGCCGATAATCGGATCAAACAGTGATCGGTCCATCCTCTCTCCCCCTTACGCCAATAAAATACCTTAACAATTAATTATAGAAAAAATCCCCTACAAAGTAAATAGGCAGCGATATAAGTCTTGATGGATGGCTTCGGGCGTACGCATAGCCCCGTCTTCCGTACAGGCAATGCGCCGCCAGTGATAGCGGGCGGCCAGCTCGTCATAGGCGGCGTGGCATTTGGCCAGGAAGCCTTCATTCTTCTCGTGGATATCGCCGGTCTGGCCGCCGGTCTTGCCCGTCCGGTCTGCCATGAGCCGCTCAGTGACAGCCAGGGGTACGTCGAGGAGAAAGACCTTGTCCGGTGCCGGCAGGCCCATCTTGTGGAATTCAAAGTCCTCGAGCCAAGTCAGATAGGCCTGGCGCTGGGCCGGGTCGTCGATTTTGATCATCTGATAGAGCATGTTGCTCGTCGTGTAGCGGTCGGCGATGACGATGCCCCCCTGTTCATAGAAGGCTTTCCACTTCATCTGGTACGACGCAAAGCGGTCGACGGCGAAGAAGGCCGACGCCGCATAGGGATTGACGGCATCGGCATCGCTGCCGAAGTCGCCGCGCAGGTACATCTTGACCAGGGCACTGGAATCGCTGTCATAGTCGGGATAGCTGACGGATTTCACGTCATAGCCGTCGCGCTGCAGGTGCTGTGTCAGCAGACGGGTCTGCGTCGCTTTGCCGCTGCCGTCGCCACCTTCGATGATGAATAATTTACCTTTCATGGAAATCCTCCTTCAAGACGCGGATCGTCGCCAAGGTCCCGTCAGCCGGGCCATTCGGCTTATAGCCGCCAGCCATCTTTCGGCGGATATAGTCCTGGCAGGCCGCCGTAATTTCTTCACCCAAGGTCAGGACCGGGATGCCCGGCGGGTAGAAAGTCACATTCTCTGCGGCGATGCGGCCGCAGGCCTTTTCAAAAGGAACCGTTTCTACCGGGCAGTTCCAGGCCTGGCGCGGTGCCATGACGACGTGAGGCACGGGCAGGGCCTGTTCCGCTGACGGGCCGGACTGGCAGAGGCCTCGTCCTTTGGCGATAGACCGGCAGGCCTCGACCAGGGCCTGCGCCGTTTCTTCCGTATCCCCTAAGGTAATCAGGGCCAGGACGTGATTGCCGGCAACGAGTTCGACTTCGATGCCCTGTTGGCGCAAGAGCCGTTCTGCCGTCACGCCGTCGAGGCCGACACCGGAAAAGTCGATAGTGATCTTCGTTTCATCGAAGCCGCTGACCATCTTGTCGTCGATGATGTCGCGGCCGAAGACAGTCAGGCCGGGAATGGCGTTGATGGCATCCCGCACGGACCGGGCCAGGCCCAGGGCCCGTCCGATGAGCTCCGGCCCTTCCAGGGCCAGCTGCTGGCGGGCACTGTCCAACGAGGCCAGGAACCAGTAATGGGGACTCGTCGACTGGACGATGGCCATGGAAGCGGCGACGCGGTCTGTCAGGGGAAAGCCCTTGCGGCAGTGCAGCATCGACGTCTGCGTCAGGGAACCGGCCATCTTATGCGTACTCTGAGCCACGCAGTCGGCACCACAGGCCAGGGCTTCGGCCGGCAGGTCCTGATGGAAGCCCAGATGGGCCCCATGGGCTTCATCGACGAGGACATAGAGTCCCTGTTCATGGGCATAGGCCGTCAGGGCCTTCAAGTTGCCGGCGATACCGTCATAAGTCGGATACGTGAAGACGACGGCCTTGACCTGCGGATGAGCGTCGACAGCCCGCTTCAGGCTGTCCAGGTCCGGTCCCAGCGATACCTGCCGGACCATATCGAAACGGCTTTCCATGTAGACCGGGACGGCGCCGCTCAGTACCAGGCCGTTGATGACACTCTTGTGGGCTTCGCGGGGAATGATGATTTCATCGCCATCGCCGCAGACAGCCAGAATCATGGCCTCGATGCAGGCCGTCGTACCGTTGATGGAAAAGAAAGTCTGCCCGGCACCATAGAGATCGGCTGCCAGGTCCATGGCTTCTTTCAAGGCCCCTTCGGGCTGGAATAAGTCATCCAGGGCATACATGACGCCCAGGTCCCGCCGCAGGGCATCGCCAAAAAGGGCGGCCTGATAGGCAGAAATGCCCTGTCCCAGTTTATGGCCCGGTGTATGATAGGCCTTCATGTGCTGTTGGCAATACCCTTCCAGGGCATCGACAAAGGGTGCCTTCTGCTGTTTTTCCTTATCCATGGGGCACCTCATATAACGGAAAGGAAGTCGCGCAGCAAGGCGTGGCTCTTTTCATAGGAAAATTGTTTCATCTGTTTCAGCGAACGCTGCAAGGACCCGTGCAGGCGGTACGAGGGCAATTCTGCCGGCGTGACCCAGCGGTAGGCCAGATGTTCTTCTGATAATGTAACGTTATCGGACGTCGTCATGGCCGTAAAAATGACGCCGTTCAGGAACTGACCGTCTTTCTTCTGATAACTCCAGATGCCTGCCGGGGCCTCTAAGGTAATGGAAAGGCCCGTTTCTTCACGGACTTCCCGGCGCAGGCCGGCTTCAAAATCCTCTGTAAAACGCAGGCCGCCGCCGGGGAATTCCCAATGATGCAGCCCTTCGGCATCATTCTTCTGCAACAGCAGCAGCTTCCCTCCATGAAAAATCATCGCTTTGACACTCAACCCCATCAATACATTCGCTTCTTGCGCCATAACCCCAATCTCCCATCTATACAAATTCATGGTTGCTTATTATATATTAACGTTAATTATACCACTTTCGCTTAGTGAAGCCTACTAGTGTAGAACCTCCCTCATATATACATTGCCTAACTCTTTCTGGTATAATAGGCATATAGACATAGTCACCAGCA
>NZ_JBHYRR010000019.1:0-59568 GCF_047974155.1 Megasphaera jansseni
GGACAAAGAAAAGGCTGAAAACCCTTGTATTTACTGGGTTTTCAGCCTTTTACTCTTTTTTAAGTGTCAAACTTGGGATTATAAAAAATGTCGGCGCCGGTGTCAATAAAAACCCGCTTAGAACTGCCAAGTCAGGCCTGCATTGACCTGCCATTTCGTCGTGATATCGCTGTTCAACACAAAAAGCCCTGCATGATGGCAGAAACCTTCATGCAGGGCCTTCGATTATCCTCTATCTTTGATGACGCGGACTCGCTGAATAACAGGATTCCCATCTTTATCTTTAGTAATGGTATCTACGCGGATGCGTTCCAGTTCAGGTTCAAATTCATTGACAATCCGGTCACTGAGCGCAGCCCCGCGCTGCATCTGGCGATATACCATCAGGGCAAATTCATAACGGGTCATCATGCGGTCACCGCCAAAGTTGCCATCCGGATAGCCTTGTACGATGCCATTGCCGTACAGCTGGGCAATTTCGTTATAAGCCCAATGGTTCTGCGGAATATCCGGGAAGAGTTTCGTCTTCGTCGGATCCAGACGGTTCCCGGCTGCAACGTCTGCCAAGGCACTGCGCAGACCTTCGATTTCCTTGCGCAAATCTTTGATTTCCTTAGCCATGGCGACGCGGGACGTCGAAACGTGGTTTCCCTGGCCCAGTTTGAAGCTGACACCGGCATTGACCATGTTTTCACCGCCGCCGAAGGAACCACCAACACTGAACATCGTATCTTCATTCGGACGATAGTAAGCACCGACAGCGACCGCGCTGGCATCTTTATAATTGCCATAACCGGCTGCAAAGTCCCATTTATCATCCGGGTCGAAGTCCAGCGGATGAAGGGCAGCGAGAGCAGCAGCCCCGGCACCGACGCGGTTGACGCGGCTATCCAGCTTGCTGACAGCTCCGCCGAGGCCATTGATAGCCTGATCACGCTGCCAGAGCTGACCGCCATTGACAGCATCGGTCGAACCCGGCGCAACTTGTCCATCAGCCACACCGCTGACGGTGTTGCCACCCATGTTGACGTTGCCCTGATGGATGATGATGTCCTGGTGGTTGTCATCGCCCTTGACCGTCAAGCCGCCGTTGTCCATGGTCGTGTTGCCCGTCGTAATAGTCTGGGCTTCAATGCTATTGATGCCTTTGAGGTCCTTGGCGAGCTTAATCTGCAGCTTCGCATTGTCGCCATCCTGGGAAGCAACGACACCGATGTTGTTGCCATCGGCATATTCCGTCGCACCGCCGTAAATCTGGACATTGTTGTTCAGGGTTACCGCTGCACTGCCGGAATCACCGCTGTACTTCATGCCGTCATCCATAGTTGCCACTTCATGGGTAATATGATTGTGGTCTTCATAGACAACGCGGTCCATACCATCCTTGCCGCCATGACCATCTGTGCCATCGACACCGTTCTGGCCATTCTTGACGTGGATATCGGCCGTGGCATTCTGGCCATCAGCACCTTTAGGTCCTGTCAGGCCAATGTGGCCTTCCGTACCATCCTTGCCATCAACGCCCTTGATGGTGACGCCATTCTGGCCATCCTTACCTTGGATGGAAATACCATCCTTGCCGTCAATGCCGACACCGGACTTGCCATCAGCACCATTGATGCCCATATGGCCATCCTTGCCCGGGGCGCCGTCTTTCCCGGCACCGCCGATGTCCAGATTGTCGCTGAGCTTGAGATCATAGATTTTCTGCCCATCCGCACCCTTCGTCTGGGCAATCTGGAGATTGCCTTCCGTATAGGTACCGTCAGCAGGAGCGGCTTCACCATTGACCGTGACTTCGGTATGGTGTTTGTCGACATTCTCGATGGCCGTATTGATATTATCAATTTTCTTATTGACGTTCGATTCGACCGTATGTAACTGGTCTTCCGTCGCCGCCTGGCCAGAAGTAAATGTGCCTTCCGTCCAGGTCGTATTCGTCAGGCCGTCGATGGTACCACTGCCAGCCTTGTTGATGGTCACGCCGCCAGCTGTAACGCTGCCGTCCGAGCCGTCCAGTTTGACCTGCTTGTCCCCTGTACCGACAGTCACCGTACCGTCAGTGCCATTGATGGCGATCTGGTTAGCATCGCTGCCAAACGTCACATTGTTGGCCAGATTCACCGTATATTCCTTGCCGCCGGCAGCATTGCTGCCTTCCGTAACGGAAACATTAGTCGAACCGGCTTTCACCGTAGTGTGCTGGCCAGCCGTCGTCTCGACGTTATTGATTTTCTGTTCAACAGCATGCAGCTGGCTGCCGTTGACGGCATCCGTCGAGTTCTCGCTGACATCACCTGCCGCGATATTCGTGATCTTGTTGCCGCCATTGTTCAGGCCAGTTCCCGTCAGGCTGACATTCTGGATGGTGACACCGCCGTTATTGATGGTCGTATTGCCCATCTTAACAGAGCCAGTATCCCCAAGGTTGAGGTCCTTATTCAGCTTGACCAGCAGCTGGCCGTTGTCTCTGTCCTGGCTGGAAACGACGCCGATGTTACCATCCGTGAGATCTGCTTCCGTCGCAGCGTTGCCTTTGACATTGACCTGCTTGTTCAGCTTCACAGCAGAAGTCGTGCCAAAGTCACCGCCGAATTTCAGACCGTCATCCAGGGTGGCAGCTTCATGGGTATTCCCAGCGGGATCCTTGTAGACGATCCGGGTCATGGTTTCCCCATTCTTGCCATTGAGGCCCGGGGTGCCAGCAGTGGTCCAGATGTCTGTCACGCCGTCTTTGCCGTTGAGGCCGATATGGCCTTCCGCGCCATTGACGCCGTCTTTCCCGTCGATGCCCTTGATAGTGACACCGTCTTTGCCATCTTTACCCTTGATGGAAATCCCGTCTTTGCCATCGATGGCCACACCGGATTTCCCGTCGGCCCCGTTGATGCCCATATGTCCATCTTTACCCGGAGCGCCGTTTTTCCCGGCTCCGCCGATGTTCAGGTTATCGCTGAGCTTGAGGTCGTAGATTTTCTGCCCATTCGCACCTGTCTTCTGGGCAATCTGGAGGTTGCCTTCCGTATAGGTACCTTCAGCAGCAGGAGCGGCTTCCCCATTTACGGTGACTTCCGTATGGTGTTTGTCAACGTTACTGATTGCAGAATTGGTATTCGACTCGACCTGATGCAACTGGTCTTCCGTTGCCGCCTGGCCGGAGATATAGTTTTTTCCATCCCAGGTCTTATTCGTCAGACCGTCAATGGTGCCCTTACCACTCTTGTTGATGGTCACGCCGCCAGCCGTGACGCTGCCGTCCGTGCCGTCCAGTTTGACCTGATTGTCCCCTGTACCGACCGTCACCGTACCGTCAGTGCCATTGATGGCAATCTGATTCGTATCACTGCCGAAAGTGACATCTTTGGCCAGGTCGATTGTATATTTCTTACCGCCGGCATCATTGGTGCCTTCCGTAACAGAAACATTCGTCGAACCGGCTTTCACCGTCGTATGCTGACTGGCCAGAGTCTGGACATCATACAGCTGGCTGCCGTTGACGGCATCCGTAGAAGTTTTACTGATATCACCTTTCGCGATATGGGTGATCTTGTTGCCCCCATTGCTCAAACCGTTTTCCGTCAGGCTGACGTTATTACTGTTGCCATCAGTATCGGTATGAGTAATCGTGACGCCGCTGTTGTTGATGGTGGTATTGCCCATCTGAACGGAACCAGTATTGCCAAGATTGAGATTGTTGTTCAGCTCTATCTGAAGAGCGCTGTCTGTATCGTCTATTTTGGTAGTAATATTTTTGCCGTCACCTTTTACTGGAATCGTATTATCCAAATGTGCCGTAACAGAGTTCCCATTTTCGTCTTCCAGGCCAAAATTGCCGTTGCCAATCTGATTTGCTATATTATTGATATCTTGCTCCGCTTTATTGCCTACATAGTACAACTGATCTTCTGTGGCCGCCCGTCCGGATACATACTGAGTTCCATCCCACCTAATATTGCTCAAGCCATATACATAGGTTCCCCCCGGCACATCGGTGGCATATTTACCTGATTTCGCATCCGTATATTTCAGGGCTCCGTCAGCTGCATAGCCAACAGTCACACCGCCAATAACAGCATTTCCGTTAGTTCCATCCAGTGTAATACTTTTTGTTTTATCATTGGTATTGGTGATGGTAAGGCCGGTGGAATTCATCACCGTTTTGCCGGTGGTGACGGAATCCAGGCCGGTCAGGTTTTTGGCCAGGCGGAAGGTAATCTTATTGTTATCAACCAGGGTGCCGATGTTGGCATCCGTGGTCAGTTCATCCTTGGTCAAGGTCGTGCCGTCGTCAGCCGCGCCGGTCAGTGTCAGCTGTTCATCGTAAAGCCGGGTCAGGTTCCGGTTCACTCCATCCGTCCCGTAGCTGCTGTTGTACTTGCTGCCTTGGGCATCTCCCACCGTAGCCAGCATGGTATTTTTCCACTGGGCCACGTTGACGGCATCCGTGTCATAGGTACCGGCAGCCAGACCCGTCAGCTGGCGGGTATTGTAATGAAACGTCGAATGATCCGTGACGTCATACCCATCGCTGCCAATAGAAACAGCGCCTATGGTAGCAGCCCATTTGGCATTTGTATGACTGTTGTTGGGATTTTTCATATCCATCCAGCTGGTCCATGTTGTCCCTAACTGATTCCAATCCGTTGTTTTAAAGTCCCGGTACACAGTAGACCCGGCCCCCAGAGCCACGCCTCCGGATACATTATTTTTATAATCATCTGTACCTACCGTGGCACCTGCTCCAATAGCCACACTGTTGTACCCATACGCTATTGAGTCATAACCCAGGGCAATTCCAGGTCCCGCATCCTTGGCTACTGAAGCAAAAGTCCCCATGGCTACACTGTCATGCCCTGTTGCCGTCGCGTCTGTCCCAATGGCCACACTGTAGCCACCCGTTGCTTTGGTTGAACCGTAGGAAATAATCTTACCCTCACTGTCTTTATAGGTGTTGTATCCCCCTATGGCAATGCTATGAAATCCTGACGCCTCAGCCCCGGCGCCCATAGAAATACTGGATATTGCTGTCGCCTTGGCTCCAGAACCCATAGAAACACTGTAATAACCCGTTGCCTGGGCCCCAGAACCCATAGAAACACTGTCATCACCCGTTGCCTTGGCCCCATTGCCAACGGCAGAACTGGTCCGCCCCGTAGCCTGGGAACCATCGCCTACAGCCACGGACATGGCATTGGTTGCCTGGGCATTGTGTCCCAGAGCCACCGTATAATATGCGGTAGAATTAGCCGATTCTCCAATGGCAATGGCTCCCTGTCCGTTGGCATTGCCGGAATTCTTGTCACTGTTCCCGGCTGTGGCATTATTCCCCAAGGCGATGGAGTTGCTGGACAAAGCCTTGCTGTTCACCCCGATGACCATGGTATTGTTGCTTTCAATGCCAGAATCAGAAGCCTGACCGGACTGGACATTCTGGCCGATGGCAATGCCATGAGCAGCAGTGACCACATTGTTGGACCCTACTACCGTAGCATTGATTGCCCGACCGGTGGCATCGTTGTCATGGCCGATCAGGATTCTTCCACCGATGGCATTAACATTGTTCCCATTTTTATCCGTCTCAGTATATGATTTGGTTGGCGTGGCAGCCGTATTACTGGACCCGATGACCACATCCTGGAGCCCACTGGCCGTAACACTGTGCCCAATGGCAATGGCTTGAGCCGCAGTACTGCTGGCGGTCGATCCATAGGTAAAGCTGCCGCCTACAACTGCCGTATCACCAATGGCAATAGCATAATCCGAAGAAGTGCTGCTGTTCCCCACGGCAACAGAGCCCTTTCCCTGGGCATTGGAACTGCTCCCTACAGCCAAGGTATTACTGTCCCCATTAGATGTTGTCCCGGCATTCACCGTGGCTGCTTGAGCCCACAAGGGACCGCCTACAGCCATCGTGCTGGTCGTGCAGGCCAAGAGGACGGCTAACCGGAGCATAACCGCCGGACGAGCAGCCTGGGAACGCACCGTATTACGGGCATGGCCCTTAGCAAATTCAGAAACGACGACATAAGCGTTTCTCGCTTTATTCCAGATAACTTTATAAATTCGGTTCATACAAAAAGCCTCGCTTTCTTTGCTTAGACATGAAATACAAGTTAAGCCAGCTGTACTTACTTGATATTTTTACTCCATATTATATATGGAATACGAAGGTACCTTGTATATATTGATATATATAATGAGAAAATAGATAGAGTATTTGTACGCGATAAGCGATATTAAGGTTTAGAGCTTTCAGGCAGATATTTTTCCCTATCCGTCGTCTCCGCCGTGATTTCAAAAGGAATACGCTGTTCACGGACCGCTTTTTTGACAAATAAATTGACCGCCGTCGACATGCTCAATCCGGCAGAACTACAGAATAATTCAAACGCCTTTTTTAAATCCGCATCCATGCGGATACATACACTTACTTGTGCCACACTCATTCACTCCTTGACATTCCTCGTCAAGGAATCTTCCTCTACGGTTTCTATGATATCCGGACATGCTAATTAAACTTGACATTATTTATCAAGTTCGTGATTGGTCTCATGAGGATTTTCCCTGACAGGATCTAAAAACTGGATATTTCGATATACACTGCCTCGTAGACGGATGACATATAATATCACCAGTAATTCATCGTTACTATAGCACAAAAAAAATAATAAGCAAAATAGTCTTCACATTTTTGTTATTTTTACTTTATATTTATTAAATGCATAATTAGGAAAAGTCATTTCGGCGCTTAGCCAATATATATTCGAGATATATTTTTGATGCCTATTATATATATTCACCGTATTTTCATAGTAAATCAAAAGAACAGTATTCTTATAAAGAATAACATAATATAACGTAAATATAAACTTTAAAAGTAATCTTCCCATTTTATCCTTTGTAAAAGAGCACATGTATTTTCTAAAGAGATTTTATATGGATGATATATATCTAGATTATATCGTTTTGCTAAGTATGACGTAATATGCAAAATAATCAAGAAAAAAGTGGTCTTTCCATTAAGCTATAGCCTTTTTAAGTGGATTATTTTTATCTTTAAAAATATACTACTGTGCAGGATATACGCAGCTTGCACATAAAAAAGAGGCTGTCACATTAAGACAGCCTCTTTTTACGTTGATCGTAGGTCGTTCATCGTTTGTCGTATGGGATTAAAAATATCAATCCATCGCGATGAACGATGAACTACGAACGAAAAACTTTTAAGTTTAAGGGGCCTCGCACGATGTCAAAAACCTTCGTGCGACAGCGGTTAGCAGTTAGCAGCTAGCGGCTAGTGGAATGGCTGCCAGCCATCGATGGCCGTGATGCCCAGGCCCGGCGCGTCGGGGACGACGAGGTGGTCTTTGTCATAGGTGATGCCCCCCTGGACGGGGTCGGCAGCCATAAGGTCAGCGGCGTCGAGGTCGTTCTTGGTGATGATGGCCTTGCCGGCAGACAGGGCCGCGGCGGCGGTGATGCCGACTTTGCTTTCCAGCATACAGCCCATCATGCAACTGACGCCGGCGGCGTCGGCCATGGCGGCAATCTGGGCTGCCGGGGCGAGGCCGCCGGCCTTCATGAGTTTGATGTTGATGAGGTCACAGGCCCGCATGGCCAGGAGCCGGAAGACGTCGTGCGGGCTGAAGGCCGATTCGTCGGCCATGATGTCTGTCGCGACGTGGTCCGTGACCTGTTTCAAGCCGTCGAAGTCAGCGGCAGCGACGGGCTGTTCGACCAGTTCGATATCGAGGCCGGCGTCTTCCATGCGGCCGATGAGGCGGATAGCTTCTTTCGGTTTCCAGCCCTGGTTGGCGTCGAGGCGGATGGTGATGTCCGGCCCGACGGCTTTACGGATGGCGGCGACGCGCTGGAAGTCGACGGCCGGGTCGATGCCGACTTTCAGCTTCAAATGGCTGTAGCCGCGGGCGACGGCCTGGATGGCGTCGGACGCCATCGTTTCCGGCGCATTGACGCTGATGGTAAGGTCTGAAGCGATGCGCGTCTTGCGGCCGCCAAAAAAGCGGTACAAGGGCAGGCCGTAGCGCTGGCCGAAGAGGTCGTGGACGGCCATGTCCAAAGCGGCCTTGGCCGACGTGTTGTGGACCATGGCCTGGTGGATCGTGTCGAGGATATCTTCGCGGTCGTCGATGTCCCGGCCGATGAGTTTCGGCCCGATGGTCTGCTTGATGGCAGCAGCGACGGATTCGTGGCTGTCGCCGGTAATGACGACTGTTGCCGGCGCATTGCCATAGCCTGTGTGGCCGTCGTCGGTATGGACCTTGACGACCAGGTCTTCGGCAACGTCGACACGGCGCAGGGCCGTGATGAACGGTGTTTTCAAGGGAATGGCGATTTTCCCTATTTCAATAGCTGTAATCTTCATGATGCTTCCTACGGTAAAATATCTAAAATCTGTTCGACTGAATCGACAATGTAGCGGACGTGTTCCTTTTTGAACATGGGCTTAGCCGCCGGCCCGTCGATGCCGGTCAGGGTCCCGATCATGGTAGCTCCCATGGCCCGGGCGCACCAGACGTCGGCCAGGGAGTCGCCGACGACGTAGTAGATGCCCTTCTTGAAGTCGTCGGGATGGCTGACGTAGTCGAGGTAATGCTTCTTATTCTTGCCGAAGGCCCCGAGGTAATAGGCAAAGGGATTTGGCTTGTCCAGGGACATGTGCAGCATAGCTTCGGCTTCTTCGACGTCGCTGTAGGTGGCCACATAGTGTTCGTCGAATTCATCGAGCCAGCCATAGGTCCGGAAAGGGATTTCCATTTCCATCTTCGACCGGCCCGTAGCGATGGCGATCTGATAGCCCCGCTTCTTCAATTCCCGGAACATATGGCGGATGCCGTCGACGGTCCCCAGCGGTTCTTCCCGCGTCAAAAAGCCCGGTTTTCCCGGTGCATAAGGCTTTTTCCCATAGGTCTGTTCATAGAGGTCATCGCCGAAATACCAGTCCTGGAAGGCTTCGAATTCCAGCTGCCACAAGGGCGAATTGAGAGGCGTCCACTGTTTGGAGCCCGGTCCCAGGGATGACTGGACGGCATTGGTCAGGTAGGTAAAGACTTCGTCCTTACCGGCCCGTTCGGGAATGACATTATTCAGGCGGCGATAGACGTCATCGGCCGTCGGCACGGGATAGCCCCGCAGCAGGGAGCCCAGGTACTGGATGTCATCGATTTTCTTCAGGCTCCCTTCCAGGCCGCCGTGGTCGGCGACATACTGTTCCAGCATGAGCCACAAGGTGACGACGATGTGGGCGTGGACCATGTCCCAGTTACTGTTGACGCCGTGTTTCTTGAGCCACAATAAGATATCATCGTCTTTCCAGAAACGGGCCCGCAGGGCGGCGATAGTATCGTCGTCGAGGTCGGCCGTGATCCGTTCCGGTTTGAGGTGCATATAGTGCGGACTGTAATACCATTCCCAGACGACCAGGGCCGATACATCGAAATAGCGTTTTTCACTGAGCAAGACGCCATCGACATCAAAAATCACTTTCTTCATCGCGCCTTCCTCCTCTTTCTTAAAATGTCTTGTCCAAATGGCCGACGGTCTTCTTATTGCCTTTGACATGAGACCGTTCTTCCAGGACCTTCATGACGTCGTTGACAGTAACGCCCGTGTCTTCCCAGAGGACGGACAGGTGATACAAGAGGTCGGCCGATTCCTTGCAGACTTCCAGGCGCAGGTTGTCGGCGGCTTCCGACGTGTCCTTGACGACGGGGTCGGCGTTCTTGGCGGCAATGATGACTTCCGACGATTCTTCGCCAATTTTCTTGCAGATCTTGTCGATGCCGGTCTGCAAGAGGTAGGCCGTGTAGGATTTTTCCGTCGGATGGATGCGTTTTTCCTTGATTTCTTCGCGCAGGTCCGACAGCATGGACAAGTTGCCCGTATAGGTCTTTTCCCATTCCGTCATGGACCGGAAGAAACACGATTTATGGCCTGTATGGCAGGCGGCGCCGACCTGGTCGACGGTCAGGAGGATCGTGTCGGCATCGCAGTCGACGGCGATGGAGCGGACGTGCTGGAAGTGGCCTGACGTTTCGCCTTTATGCCATAATTCCTGACGGCTGCGGCTGTAATACCAGGCATCGCCGCTTTCGACGGTGCGCTTCAGGGATTCTTCATTCATGTAAGCCACCATGAGGACCTTGCCGCTGCAGCCTTCCTGGACGACAGCCGGCACGAGGCCTTTTTCATCAAATTTAATATCTTTCATCGATACACTTTCCATTTATTCTTCTGCCCCTCTCATGGGAATTCCCTGTCCCTGTAAATAGGTCTTCAAGTCCGGGATGTCGATCTGGCCGAAATGGAAGACCGATGCGGCCAGGGCGGCATCGACGCCGACATCGAAGACATCTTTGAAATCCTGCATCGTACCGGCACCGCCGGAAGCGATGATGGGTACTGGCAGTTCTGTCGCCAGGCGGCGGTTCAGTTCCAGGTCGAAGCCGGCTTTTTCACCGTCAGCATCCATGGAGTTCATGCAGATTTCACCGGCACCGAGGGCGACGCCCTGCTTGGCCCAGGCGATGGCGTCGATGCCGGTATTCTTGCGGCCCCCTTCGACGTAGACCTGCCAGCTGCCGTGGTTGTCGCGCTTGGCGTCGATGGACAGGACGACGCACTGGCTGCCGAAACGCTGGGCGGCTTCGCGAATCAGTTCGGGACGGCGGACAGCCGCCGAGTTGACCGACACCTTATCGGCACCGGCCCGCAGGACCTGGTGGAAGTCGTCGATGCTGCTGATGCCGCCGCCAATGGTAAAGGGAATGGTAATGGCTTCGGCAACAGCGCGGACGACGTCGATGAAGATATGGCGTTTTTCATGGGTCGCCGTAATATCGTAGAAGACGAGTTCGTCGGCGAGCTGGTCCGAATAGAATTTCCCCAGTTTAACGGGATCGTCGACGTCCTGGATATGTTTAAACTGTTTGCCTTTGACGACGCGGCCATCGCGGACGTCCAGGCAGGGTACAATACGTTTTGCCAACATCTTACATTCCCCCTAATGCGCGGATTTCAGCCATGGTGATTTTCCCCTCGTAGAGCGCTTTGCCGGTGATAGCGCCGTAAACACCCATGGCCTGTAATTTCTTCAAATCGTCAATGCTGCTCATGCCGCCGGAAGCGATGAGGCGGATAAAGGGCAGCTGCTGGAGCTGGCTGAGCATCCCGAAATTCGGTCCCGTCAGCATGCCGTCGCGGCTGATGTCCGTATAGACCAGAGTATTGATGCCGATATCGAGCATGGACTGGGCAAAGGGCAGGACCTTCTTGTCGCTGCCGTCGACCCAGCCGCGGGTAGCTACGACATCGCCCTTGGCGTCGATGGATACGGCCAGGGACGAGCCGTATTTCTTGGCCATGGCCGTGATGAATTCCGGATCCTCGACGGCTTTGGAGCCGATGATGACGCGGTTGACGCCGGCTTCCAGATACGTTTCGATGGCTTCTTCACTGCGGATGCCGCCGCCGACTTCGACGGGGATATCGACAGCTTCACAGATGTCGCCGATGATCGAGGCATTGGTCAGTTTGCCCGAAAAGGCCCCGTCCAAGTCGACGACGTGGAGGAACATGGCCCCTTCGTCGCACCATTTGACGGCAGCGTCGACGGGGTTCTCAAAATAGGTCGTGCTGTCGTCCTTGACGCCCTGGCGCAGGCGGACAGCATGGCCGTTCTGGATATCGATAGCGGGAAATACGATCATAGTCTCACCCTTTCTTCATGACGTAATCGACGACGTTCCGGAGGAGCTGTTCACCGACGCGGCCGCTCTTTTCCGGATGGAACTGGAAGCCCAGGACATTATCTTTGCCGCAGATAGCCGGGACGGGCTGGCCGTAATCGGCCGTAGCAATGACGTCGGGCGTATCGACAGGCGATTTATGATAAGAATGGACGAAATAGACGTACGGATGAGCCGGCAATCCCTTCTGGAGCCAGTGTTCCTGACGGAATTCCAATTCATTCCAGCCCATGTGGGGGACTTTCAATTTGGTGTGGAACGGTACGATATCGCCGGGCAGGAATCCCAGGCAGTCATAAGTGCCGCCTTCATAGCTCTTTTCAAAGAGAGCCTGCATCCCCAAGCAGACGCCCATGAAGAATTTGCCGCTTTGAACCTGTTCCTGCAGGAGCGGGATGAGGTCGAATTTCTGTAAATTCCCCATGGCGTCGCGGATAGCACCGACGCCGGGCAGTTCGACCAGGTCGGCGTCGCGGATAACGGCCGGGTCGCGGGTAATGGCCGCTTCGATTCCCAGGCGCTTCCAGGCATTGTATACGTTGGCCAGGTTGCCAACTTCGTAATCGATAATCGCAATCTTCATCATAACACCCCTTTTGTCGACAAGACACTCGTTTCGTCGCCTTCGATGCGGACGGCTTCTTTCAGTGCATGGCCCAGCCCTTTGAACACCGATTCGACGATGTGGTGGGCATTTTCGCCATAGAGATTGGTGACGTGCAGGTTCATGCGGCCATGGACGGCCAGGGCATAGAGGAACTCTTTGAGCATTTCCGTTTCAAAGGTCCCGATGCGTTCGACAGCGAGCTTTACATCGTAGACCAGGTACGGCCGGCCGCTGAGGTCGATGACGACCCGCGTCAGGGCTTCGTCCATGGGGCAGTAGAACATGCCGTAGCGGTTGATGCCTTTCTTGTCACCCAGCGCCTGGGTCAAGGCATCGCCAAAGACGATGGCCAGGTCTTCGATGGTGTGATGCGTGTCGACGTCGAGGTCGCCGTGGACGTGGAGGGTAATATCCATGCCGCTGTGGCAGGCCAGAAGGTTCATCATGTGGTCAAAGAAACCGATGCCCGTCGTCCCGCCAAACGTACCGGAGCCGTCGATGTTGAGGGAGACAGCAATCTGTGTTTCTGCCGTTTCCCGTTCGATTTGGGCACTACGCATATTTCTTCGCCTCCTCGGTCATGACGGCGACGACGCGGCGGACGACCTCATCGGTGGTGATGGTGATGCGCAGGCAGTTCTTGAGGTCGGCCGCTTTATAGGAACGGACGCAGATGTCGGCATCGTGCAGAGCTTTGACCATAGCCGGGCCGTCGGGGACGCGGACCAGGACGAAGTTGCTGGAGCTGGGATAGACCGTAAGATTCGGTACGTCCTTCAAGGCATCGATGAAATGCTGGCGCGCTGCCAGTGTCGGCGGGATGTTGTGGGCCAGGATTTCATCGGCATAGTCCATAGCAGCCAGGGCGGCGTTCTGGGAAAGGATATTCAGGTTATAGACGAGTTTCGTCAGGCCCAGGGCGTCGATGACTTCCTTCTGGGCTACGCCATAACCGACGCGGCAGCCGGCCAGGCCGAAGGCCTTGGACAAGGTGCGGATGACGATGAGGTTGTCGTACTGGGAGAGCTTAGTAATGATGCTCGGCGCACCGGCGAATTCCAGGTACGCTTCATCGACGACGACGATATTGTCGGCAGCCTGAACCAGGCTTTCGACGTAATCCAGAGGCAGCAGTTCCCCTGTGGGGTTATTGGGGTTGCAGAGGACCGTCACCTTCGGCTGGAGTTCCTTCACTTTGGTCAGGAGGCCGTCGCGGTCGCGGCGGTAACCGTCGAGGTCGGACACGGTGACGACCTTGGCACCGAGGACTTCGGCGTCGATGCCGTAGATGTCAAAGGTCGGCGTATGGGTCAGGAGCGTATCGCCAGGATTGAGGAAGGTATTCATGATGAGGCTGATGATTTCATCGCCGCCATTGCCGACGAGGACTTCCTGAGGCTGGCAGCCGACGTATTTCGCCAGGGCTGCCCGCAGTTCTTCAGCAAAGGGATCCGGATAGTGGTACGACGGCGTCTTGGCCAGGCGTTCCAGGAAATCGGCTTTGACCTTGGGGAAATCAAAAAGATTATACGGACTTTCATTGGCATTGATGACGGTATGTTCCCGGATTTCCGGGACGACATAGGGTTCAAAAGAGCGGATGGTATTGCGAAGCCAGTTATTATTCATCGATTCTCCTCCTTACAGCCAGGCCGTGTGCCTGTAATCCTTCTACATTAGCGAAGCGCATGACCTTGTCGGCGACAGCTTCAAAGGCTTCCTTATGGTATTCCAGGAGGCTGCTGCGCTTGACGAAGTCATAGACGCCGAGGGGCGACGAGAAAGCAGCTGTCCCCATCGTCGGCAGGGTATGGTTCGGACCGGCAAAATAATCCCCTAACGGTTCCGTCGTATAGGGCCCCATGAAGATGGCACCGGCATTGACGATTTTCTTAGCCCATGCTTCGGCATCGCTGAAGGCGATCTCCAAGTGTTCCGGTGCGATGAGGTTCATGATGTCGACGGCCTGGTCCTTATCCTTGACGATGAAGAACTTGGCGTGTTTTTCAATGGATTCGGCGGCGATGTCCTTACGCGGCAATTCTTCCAGCTGGCGCCGGACTTCGGCTTCGACTTCACCGGCAAAGGCAGCGCTGGGTGTAACCAGGAAGACAGCCGCCCGGCGGTCGTGTTCAGCCTGGGCCAGGAGGTCTGCGGCGACCCAGACCGGGTTGGCATCGTGGTCAGCCAGTACACCGACTTCACTGGGGCCGGCGATCATGTCGATGCCGACAGTACCGAAGACCAGGCGCTTAGCCATGGCAACATAGGCATTGCCGGGGCCGACGATTTTGAAGACCGGCGGAATGCTTTCCGTACCGTAAGCGGCAGCGGCAATCCCCTGAGCCCCGCCGACCTTGTAGATTTCCGTAGCTCCGGCAACGTGAGCTGCAGCCAGGATGTAGGGATTGACTGACCCGTCTTTGGCCGGCGGCGTAAATACGGCAATGGACGGGACACCGGCGACATGAGCCGGGATGGTATCCATGAGGACCGTCGACGGATAAGCTGCCGTGCCGCCAGGGACGTAGACGCCGACGCGCTGGATAGGCGTGAACTTGGCACCCAGACGGACGCCGGGGCGGAAGGTATCGATCCAGGTCTGTTCGACCTGGCGTTCATGATACGCCCGGATATTGGCAGCCGCTTCTTCTAAAATGGCCATGAAATCGGGACCGACGATGTCGACAGCATTGTCGATTTCTTCCGGCGAAACGAGAAAACTGTCGAGGTCGACGCCGTCGAAGCGTTTCGTATATTCACGGACAGCCGCATCGCCGCGCTGTTCGATGTCGGCCAAAATGGCTTCGACGGCTTTGCGGATATCTTCACTTTCTGCCTGATCGCGTTTCGTAATGCGGCGAATGTCGCGTAAAGTCAACCCTTCACTGGGTACATCTATCCATTCCACTCTAACTCCCCCTTAGTTATGCCTTCATGCTGTGTTCACGGATGACATCCATGAGCTGCTGGATTTCGTTATATTTCATCTTAAAGGAAACGGGATTGCAAATCATGCGGGCGCTGAAATCCATGAAATATTTCAGGACTTCCAGGCCATTCGCTTTCAAGGTATTGCCCGTTTCGACAATATCGACGATGACATCGGACAAGCCGACGATCGGTGCCAATTCGACGGACCCGTTGAGCTTGATGATGTCGACGCTGTGATGATTGGCCTCGAAATAGCTGCGGGCAATGCGCGGATATTTCGTGCCGATAGTGATGCGCTTGGTCATGTCGACCGGCTTACCGGCGATGCCGGCAACGGCCATGCGGCAGCGGCCAATACCCAGGTCCATGACTTCGTAGACGTCGGCGCCCGGCGCTTCTTCGATGAGGACGTCCTTGCCGACGATGCCGACGTCAGCAGCACCGCGTTCGACGTAGACCGCGACGTCAGGCGACTTGACCAGGGTCACTTTGAGCTGGCCCTTGGCATCTTCAAAGATGAGCTTGCGGCTCTCTTCGGAATAAGTCGGGAAATCATAGCCGCTTTCGGCTAAATATTTCATGACCACTTTATGAATACGGCCCTTGGCCAGTGCAATATGAATCGCCATGTTACAACCTCCCCATGAGTGCTTCCAATTCTTCGGCCGTCATGGCCTTGCCGTCCTTATAGTACGATCCGTTGCGGTAAATGGCATGGATACTGTAGTCGGCGCTGTCGATGAAGGACGAATCGGGATAGGCAGCGACGCGGAAGCCGCGGCTGCGCCAGTTCATGAGGTCCCGGACCAGGGTCTGGTCGCCGGCGGTATAGGAGACGGCCATCTGGAACGACGGTTCCGTATCTTCTAACAGGCCGGCATCGCTCATATATTCATATAATAGATTGATATTCATGCCGAAGCCGCAGGCCGGGCGGTCGACACCGAACCGCGACGACAACTGGTCATAGCGGCCGCCGTCGATGATGTCATACAAAGCGCCGTCGACGTAGACCTTGAAGACCGTATCCGTATAGTAACCCAGGCGGCTGGCAAAGCCGAAATCGAGCTGGACCTTGTCGGCATAGCCGGCATAGAGGATATAGTCATAGACCCGTTCCAGCCGCGACAGGGCGTTGAGCATACCGCTGTTGATGGAGTACTCCCGGGCCTTGCTCAAGGTCTGGGCATAGGGCCCGAAGAGGACCGGCAGGGCTTCCAGGGCCTTGCGGGCATCGGCAGAAATCGGCAGCGATGCGATATAAGACTTGCAGGCTACCAGGTTGCGTTCGGCCATATAGCCTTTGAGCGTTTCTTTCTCTTCTTCCGAAATGGGAAGGCCATCGAATAAAGCCTGCGTATAGGCCGCTGTTCCGATGTCGATGCGGATATTTTCGACGCCGACGGCTTTGAGTATCTCAGCTGCCGTGACGATGACTTCGCCATCACATTCGGGACTGGAGTCGCCCAGGATTTCAATGCCCCCCTGCAGGAAATCCTTGCCGTACGTCGACCGGCCGTAATATTCGCGGAATACCGTGCTGACGTAACCGAACTTGAGCAGCTGGTTCGAACGCGGGAACTCGCGAGCCGCCGTTTCGACGAGAGGCAGCGTTACATCCGGCCGCAGGACCAGGACCCGTCCATCCGTGTCGATGGTCTTGACCATCTGCTGGCGGAGCTGCGGAAAGAAGTGCTGGTATACGTCATAATCTTCAAAACTCGGCGTTTCAATAATCTTACAGCCGTGGTTCATGATAACAGAAATTATTTTCCCCTGGATCCGGTCATAATTGCGCATTTCATCATGGTGGAGCATCTTCACTCCATCCAAGGTATTGTTGTTCATCCTATGACCTCCCTTTCTTTAGTTCTTTATTCTAGTAAAGCATTAAAATATCGGCTGTTGAATATTGTACCACAAAGTCCTAAAAATAAAAATACCTTTTTCTAACTTTTTACGCTTTTTCACTTTCATCACCGGCACATTTTAATCGTTTCTTTACAGCCTTTTCAAATTTGGGTCTGGGAATCATGACCCGGTGGCCGCACCCCATGCAGCGGATGACGAAATCGACGCCGATGCGCAGCACTTCCCATTCATTTGAACCACAGGGATGGGCTTTCTTCATCTGAACGACGTCACCTACATAATAACGGACAAAATCAGCCATCAAAATTCCTCCTTCAAAAGACAATTATAATATATCATTATATAGCCCCAGGCCCCCCTTCGCAAGGGAATGAGCCGCCGCGATTGACCTGCTATAGTGCCTGTGTTAAGATAACAGGTAATGAATTGAAGAGGAGGAATTGCTTTGAAATCATCGATGAGCCGGCAGAACCTGCGCCGGTCCTATCTCATCTGTTACATCATCGGCACGATCTCTACGGTCTGCGCCATCGCGCTCCTGGCCTGGGTAGCCATCTGCATCGCCCTGGAAAAAGAGCCGCTGGCGTCGGTCGCCTTTTTGCCGGACATGCCGGTATTTGCTATCTTCATCGTCATCATCGCCATCGCCGCCATCAGCGTCGCTGCCTGGCAGTACGGGGCGACGTTGCACCAGCGCTATGAAGCACTCACGGGAAAGGAAGGGCCTGACAGAGTAAAGCATGAGAAAGAATGAATTTATGGACCTCTTGCACTACTATTTCCGCAAGAGCGACAAAAATGACTTGAAAGGCATCATCGAAGACTGTGAAGAACAGTTCCGCCTCGGTGCCAAAGAAGGCAGATCGGAAGAGGAAATCTGCTGTAAACTGGGGCATCCCAAGAACATTTACCGCTACTATATCGGCGAACCCATCGTCCCCGAAGACAATCCGCGTATGCCTGGCGACGAATACGGGGCCTACGGCGATTTCGGCCCGGGCGTGGAAGACCGCATCTTCTATGACCAGGACCGGGACGACGAATATTACCGTCAGCAGCAGCTGGCCCAGCAGCAGCGCCGTTACGACCGGGAACAGGCCATGCGCCAGCGCTACGCTGCCGAAGCCGCCAAGACGGGCAAGGATTTCAACTGGAACGACGGCGACAGTCAGATGGGCAAGGCAGCCAAAGCCGTGGCCAGTCCTTTCATGGACGTCCTGGGTACCCTCTTCGGCATCCTCAGCGGTTTCCTCTACCTGGCCCTGGCCATCGTCATCCTGGCGGCCATCGGCATTTCCTTCATCCCAGCCTATGCCTATACGGACCTCCTGCCCCTGCCGACACTCTCCATCGTGACCCGGGTCCTCATCGTCCTGACGGTCCTCTTCGCCGCCATGACGGCCAGCTCGGCCAGCCAGGCCTGCCACGCCGCAGCCCGCGGAAAGGGGGCGCAGTAAATGAAGCGCGTCCTCGTCTTCCTCATCCTGACCTTGGCCTGCGCTTTCGGCAGCTATACGTCCTTCATGAGCAACGATTACGGCCCGCTGAAGCACTGGATGGCTTATTATAAAGAATATAAAGAAATCCAGGGCGCCCTGGACAAGGGCAATGCCAGCAAAGCCGAACTCCTGGCTAAATTGAAGGCCATGTATCCGGAAAAGGCTGATCAGATTGAAGCCCAGTTCAAGGCCAAATACGGCAGCCTCAAGGACTCGGCCGAAGATGCCGGCGATACGGTCAAGTCGAAGTGGAACTCCTATACCCGCGACGACAGCACCAGTCGCAGCCGTTCTCAATCCCAATCCCAAAGCCGCAGCAGCCAGTCGTCTTCCCAGCGCAGCAGCCAGACCCAGAACAGCCGCAGCAGCACGCAGAGCAGCAGCCATTCCAGTGACCGCGACCATACGACAGACGTCCATGACAACAACCGGGCCCGTTAAAAAAAATATACTAACAAATAATTATTATCCGTTGACATTAGGGTTAAAAAGTGCTACAATGAAATCAACCCAAAGAGGTGCTAAAAAATAATTTCAAATATAACTTTTTGTCAAGGAGGAAATGAATTATGGAATTAAAAGGTTCGAAAACAGAAAAAAACTTACAGGCTGCCTTTGCAGGTGAATCTCAGGCCCGCAACAAGTACACCTATTATGCCAGCGTAGCTAAAAAAGCAGGCTACGAACAGATCAAAGCTTTCTTTGAAGAAACGGCTAACAATGAAAAAGAACATGCTAAAATCTGGTTCAAACTCCTCAACGGCGGCGAAATGCCGAACGACATCAACGCACTGAAAGACGCTGCTGCCGGCGAACATTACGAATGGACGGAAATGTACCCGACCTTCGCTAAAGAAGCCCGCGAAGAAGGCTTCGACAAAATCGCCTTCTTATTCGAAAAAGTCGCTGAAATCGAAAAACACCATGAAGAACGCTACCTCGCTCTCCTGGCTAACGTAGAAAAACAGGAAGTCTTCAAGAAATCCGACAAGAAGACCTGGATCTGCCGCAACTGTGGCTTCATCGTAGAAGCTGCCGAAGCTCCGAAAATCTGCCCGGTCTGTGCTCATCCCCAGTCCTTCTTCGAACTCCGCAACGTCAATTACTAATAGTGTGAAAAAAGGGCTTGTCGCACGTGCGACAAGCCCTTTTTTAGTGGCTAGCAGTTAGGGGCTAGTGGTTAGCAACTATCTTCGTAGGGGCTTGCACGTGGCAAGCCCGCCCCAGAACATGAACGATTTTCTGGCCCAGAGAGATTGCCACCAAATATCCAGCGGGTCGCCCACGCGGCGACCCCTACAGTAAAAAATAGAGGCTGTCGCCCTTGCGACAGCCTATTTTTTATTCCCTCCCCGTCCATGGGACGAAGGGTTCGTAATCGATATGGAATTGCATGAGGATTTTGCCGATGATGTGCTGTATCTGTTTTTCTACACTATCGGCGCCGTTATAGAAGGTCAGGACCGGCGGTACGACGGTGCAGCCATAATCGGCGGCTTCTTTGATGTTGCGCAGGTGGATACGGCTCATGGGCATCTCCCTGGGGACGATGACGACTTTCCGCCCTTCTTTCAGGCAGACATCGGCAGCCCGCAGCAAGAGATTATCGGCATAGCCGCTGGCGATACCGGCGACGGTCTTCATGCTGCAGGGAATGATGATCATGCCGTCCGTCTTGAAAGACCCGCTGGATACAGCGGCTGCCATATTGTGGTTATCATGGACCACGTCGGCCAGGGCCCGGACAGCCGAGACAGGGATATCCGTTTCATAAGGAAAGGTCTTGGCAGCTCCTTCGGTGATGATGAGGTGCGTTTCCATTCCAGGAATAGTTTTCAAGGCTTTCAGCAAATGATAGCCCATGACGACGCCGCTGGCGCCAGAAATGCCGACGATGATGCGCATGGCAGTACCTCTCTTTCTGCTATCCTACCACAAACCCAGCACTTTCCACCAGGGAAGGCTGACAACGCAGGTCAGGATGAATAAGACAATCGTATAGGGAACGCCGAACTTAATCGTTTCCTTTTCAGAATACATGCCGTTTTCTTCGCCCATACCGACCAGGATGGCCAGATTATGGAACGGCAGGACAAAATGGCAGTTGACCGCGATATACGTAGCCATGACGGGGATGATGGAGTTGACTCCCAAGGGCTGTGTAAATGCCAGCATGGCCGGGATGACGATGCCCATGACGGCGATGACGCTGCCAAAGAACATGTGGACAATAATGGAAATCAGGGTGATGAAGGCTACCAGGATGAACATATTGTCCGGAACGGCGGTCGGCAGCAGGGTCTGGGCAATCCAGGCATTCATCCCCGTTTCGCCGCCGACGCGGCCGATGGCGACAGCCGCCGTCAAAAAGAGCAGCGTCTGGACCGGTACACTGGACCAGCTCTGCGGCGTCAGGATACCGCCTACTTTGGGCAGGGCCATCATGACAGCGATGAACAGCGTCACCCAGCCGATATTGATGCCGTGGATGCTGTCCGTCATCCACAAGATGATGGCGATGACAACCCACAGGGCCGTTCGCTTCTCAATGCCCGTCATGGCGCCCAGGGACTGGCGCTTGGCGGCGATTTCCGTCTTGTTGACGGAGATTTCCTGAGACGGCTTGAACATGACCAGGATCATGCCCAGGGTAATGAGGCTGGCAACGATCATGGGAACCCCCATGACTTCCAGCCAGGCCATCCAGCCCAAGGGAGCCGGTGTGACGCTGGCAGCGGCCAAGGGATTGATGGATGCGTCGCCAGTGAGGAAAATCATCGACACGGGAATGGATGCCGTAAAGACGGTAAAGCCGATTTTGACGGCATCGACTTTGGGAATATTGGCGCTCTTGATGACGACACTCATGACCGACATGATGAGGAAGGCCCGCGGCCAGGGATGCGGGATGAGCAGGGCCAGGATAAAGGTCAGGACAAAGATGGAAATGATGATGCTCTTGAAGTCTGTGACATAGCGGTCGATGTACCAGTAGGCGATGCGTTCACCCAGCCCGGAATCATTGACAGCGGCGGCGATGAGGTAGGCCCCGATGATGAGGTACATCATCGGACCCGTCCAGGTCGAAAAGATGAGCGTCCCCGGCGCGACGTTGAAGACCGACAGCAGGACCAGGTACAAGGCAGAAATATAACCGGGCTGGGCGACGCCAAAAGCCCAGAAGGCTACGGTCATGAGCGAGAAGGACAAGCAAAGATGCCCTTCCGTGCTGAGACCGGGAAAATTCATGAAATACAGGCCGATGCCGATGATGAGACCGACAATCAGACCGATGACGGGTTTCTGTTTCCCCATGAGTAAACCTCCTAAAATGCGGGATATCCCTGATTAGAACTGAAAATCAGGCAGCCATTTTTTCGGATCGACTTCCAGGAACCGGCAGCGTTCAAAATGGTCTTTCATATCGAAAGGAACGGTGCAGTCGAAGATAGCCTTGCAGGAAATGCCATGGACGCGGATGGACGGGTCGAAGGCCGGGTCGTTGGACGGGTCCAGGACATGCGTATGGACGCCGGGAATCGCGATGAAATCGACATCGCCCTGGAAACGCGTCGTCATGGCCCACATGACATCGTTCATGTCGAAGATATCGACATCTTCGTCGACGAGGAAGACATGTTTCATTTCACTGAATGCCGAGAAAGCCAGGAGGGCAGCCTGACGCTGGCGGCCTTCATCGTTGATGTTGTTCTTGCGGAACTGGATAATGGTCACGAATTTGCCACCGCCGCAGGGCGCTGCGTGGACATTGACCAGACGGCCGGGCATGGCCCGTTCGACCATGTCGATGACGCTGGCTTCCGTCGGGATGCCGGCCATCGAGACATGTTCATGACTCGGACCGATGCAGCTTTCCATGATTGGGTTCTTGCGGGTCGTGACGGCTTTGACCTTGATGACCGGAAGATAAGCCGGCAGGCTGTCCGGTTTGGCATCGCCCGTATAGCCGGGGAATTCCGGCATGGCCTTGCCCGTATTGGTATTGATGTCTTCCCGCATGGTCAGGCCCGGGATGAGTTCGCCTTCGATGACGTATTCCGCATGGGCGATGCACGTTTCCGGGATGGAGACGCACTGGGCCAGTTCAACCGGTTTGCCGCGCAGGGCACCGGCAATCTGCAATTCATTGAAACCGATCGGCGTCGTCGGCGGTTCGAAGCCGGCACACATGTAAATGGCCGGGTCCATGCCGATGCTGACGGAAATAGGCATGGGCTTGTTGAGTTTCAGGCATTTTTCCCAAAAAGCGCCGAGGTGGCGGGAGCCCGGCGTAATCCACATGGTCATTTCATCACGGGACTGGATGCACAGGCGGTGAATGGTGACGTCCGTATCCCCATTTTCCGGATCACTGCCGGAGCAGAGGCCCATGGTGACATACGGGCCGGCGTCTTCCGGCGTATTCGTCGGTGCCGGTACGAGCTTGCGCAAATCGAAATCAGGATCACTGGCCAAATAGACGATTTCCTGGCAAGGTGCCGGTTTTTCCGTAATGACCGGGTTGATGGGATTCTTGACGGCGTCGCGCAGGAGCCAGCCCAGGCGCTTGTAGTCACTGCCCAGGAGCAGGCCTACGCGTTTGCGGCTGGAAAGCATGCCGATGACGACCTTGGCATCGGGAAAGCCCTTGACGTTGTGGAAGAGCATGGCCGGGCCGTCTTCTTTGGTCGGACGCGGTACGGTGCCGCCGGCACCGACATAACGGTAAATCCCGGAAATTTCAGCATTCGGATCGGCTTCGACGGCCGTTTCGACGAGCTGTCCCGGTTCATTCTTCAACGCTTCCAGAGCGGTACGCAAATCATAAATATCGTTTCGCATAAAAATAACCTCCTGACTCTTTGCGGCTGTGTGCACCAGCTTTTTTGCTTACGGAAGTCATGGTACACTGTACAGTCAGCATACAGTCAAGAGGTTTGTCAGAACTTATTTATTTCTGTGATATACCGGCGCCTGGAGGAGACAAAAATCGACAGAATCGGCTGTCGTATAGAAGGTCGTATCGAGAAGGCAGATGTCGACGACGTGGCCGCCCAGCTCCAGTCCCTGCCCGTCCATCCATTGCAGGAGCTGCTGCATAGCCGTCATATCATAGGGCATGTGATAGCTGAACAGGCAGGCGTATTCCCCGGCCGGCAGGGTAATCGCTTCGGGCCGGCGCTGTTCCCATTCCGGCAGGAAAAAACAACTCCCGGCTCCGTCGATAGGATGGTCCGTCCGGGCGTATTCCTGAAGGATCATCGTGCCGAAACGCCCGGCTGGCAGCCCCAGTTCCGGCGTGACGTTCTTCCATAATTCCATCAATGTCCGGTGGAGATTCTCTTTGTGGACGGGCTTCAAATATTCCCGATAGAGGACCTGACGGGACGGCAGATTCAGCAAAAAGGGCTCATCCTGATGCATGCGAATGGCTTCATCAGCCGTACGGTAAGTCTGGATGCGCATATCCAGGGCCTGTCGCAGGCGCTGGAGCCGGCCGATTTCTTCTTCGATGACGATTTTCTGATTGTCCAGCAGGATCAATTCCTTATGTGCTGTCCGATTCTGGAAGTGGCCGACAATGTCCTTCAAGGGAATGCCCGTCGCCTTGAGGAAACAGATTTCCCGCAACACAGGGATCTGGCGCCAGCTGTAATAGCGATAGCCCTTGTCATCGACGTTTTCCGGCTTGAATAAGCCGATTTTATCGTAATACAGCAACGTCTGTCTCGTCAGGCCGTGCAATTTAGCCATATCGCTGATTGAAATGCCATGTTTCATGGAAATCACTCCTTGTCCCGGTGTATAGCTGCTATACACCGCACCGGCCTGCCCCGGTTGACGGCAGCCGCTGATTGTGATAAAGTACGGTCACCCACTTTTTGGAAATGAGGTGTGCTATGAAAACCTTTTCTCAAGATATTCCCGAACTACAGACGACGCTGACGGTCACCCTGTTCCAGGCCGGGACGGATTATATCCTCATCTGCCAGGGCGGCCAGGCCCACGTCGGAACGGTCGTCCTGGCTGAACCCAGGCCCAGCCTGCACGGCGACGGGTCCCGGAGCGCTACGTCGTCGGTTCTCAATGCCCTGGGCCATAAAGACGAATCTCTCTGCCGCCCCCTGGCCGAAGCCGTCGCCGCAGCCACCGGACAGCGGACAGTCTGCACAGGCGGTGTCCACATCGACGCTATTACC
Source organism: Megasphaera jansseni (assembly GCF_047974155.1). Taxonomy (NCBI): domain Bacteria; kingdom Bacillati; phylum Bacillota; class Negativicutes; order Veillonellales; family Veillonellaceae; genus Megasphaera; species Megasphaera jansseni. The sequence goes on from NZ_JBHYRR010000019.1 coordinate 24,881, forward strand.
CCAGCCGGACTGAAAGCCCTGAAAGAAGGAGCCGACAAACTGACAGCCGCCATCCTGGCCGGATTGGGCAGTGGTAGTTTGTAGAAAACGAGCCACTAACCACTAGCCACTAGCCACTAGCCACTAACAACGTTAAAGGGCTTGTCGCACAGCGACAAGCCCTTTCTCTATTCTTCTACGCGGAAGCGATAACCGTTTCCCCAAACGGTTTCGATGGCCGTGAATTCGGGTTCGACTTCGTTGAGCTTGTCCCGCAGGCGGTTGACGTGGACCGTCACGGTTGCCAGTTCGCCCAGGGCATCGAGATGCCATATCATCTCGAAGAGGTACTTCTTGGAGAAGACCTGATTGGGATGACGGGCCAGGAACAAGAGCAGATTGAATTCCTTCCCGGTCAGATTGATTTCTGTTTTTCCCCGGAAAACCTGGTGGCGCTTGATGAAAATGCGCAAGTCACCGACTTGGATATCCGGTTTATTGTCATCGGCATCCTGGAGACGTACCCCTAACAGTCTCTGATGGATTTCCAGATGGGCCTTCAGGCGGGCCATCATTTCCGATGGATTGAAAGGCTTGACGATATAATCGTCAGCGCCGAGTCCCAATCCCTTGATCTTATCGTCGTCGCTCCCCCGAGCGGTGATGAAAAGGATCGGGACGTTGCTGATGTCCCGCAGCTTGCGGCACAACAGAAAGCCATCCGTGTCAGGCAGGCCGATGTCCAGCAGGACTGCTTCGATGGCTCCGCCATCAAAGATTTTCATGCCTTCCTTTCCCGTCATGGCTACGGATACTTCAAAGCCATTGGCCTCGAGAAAGTCCCGTTCGATGGCAGCAATCATACTGTCATCTTCAATAATCAAAACGTGCGCCATAACTATACCCCCTCGTCGCGCTCCCGGTCAGACTAATTCCCCGTCTGCAATCTCCGGAAGCCGTAATCTAAAATGGTCGGTGCATCGGTCCAGCGGTTGTCGTCGTTGTACAAGACTAAGACCAGCGTATGGCCGTTGCGCGTTGCCGAAGCAACGAGACATTCGCCTGCAGCATTGGTAAAACCTGTCTTGACGCCGTTCGCGCCAGGATAGCCGCTTGTCAGGAAGTGGTTCGTCGTCGTGACGTGCTTCGGTTCCCGACCGTCCATATATTTTACATCATAGGATTTGAGTCCTACAATATAACGAAATTCAGGGAAGTTCTTCATCCCATACGCTGCCATCTTGGCCATGTCGATAGCCGTCGTGTGGTGATGGGCTGCCGTCAGGCCGTTCGGGTTGACGAAATTCGTATGGGTAGCTCCCATTTTGACTGCTTCCTGGTTCATCTTTTCCGCGTAACCGGCGACAGAGCCCCCCAAGGTCTGGGCAACGGCGACAGCGGCATCGTTCCCGGAAACGACCATCATGCCCCGCAGGGCTTCGCGGATGGAAATCGGATCACCCGGTGCGATCCCCAGACAGGAAGGTTCCGTATTGGCGGCTTCCCAGGAAATCTGCAAGGGCTGGTCCAGCTTGTCCTTATATTGGTCCAGTGCCGTAATGAGCGTGACGATTTTCGTCGTGCTCGCCGGATGAACCCACTTGGTCGGATAGACCTGATATAATACCTTGCCTGTATCGACATCGATCATGCAGGCCGATTCAGCAATCGTCGGCGGCATATCGGCCTGAGCCGTCACCGTCATGGAGCCAATCATAAAACCGACAGCAATGACCGTCGTCAGCATAATGCGCTTTAAAATAGAAAACATCCAATGTCTCCTTCCTCATCTAACAAAATTATGAATTGCAAAGGAATACAAATCCTATAATAACCCATTATTTTTATTATATTTTCAATTAAAACATCTGTCAATAAAAAGAGGCGCTATCGCATACGCGGCAGCGCCTCTTTAGTGGTTAGTGGTTAGGGGCTAGTGGTTAGGGGCTAGTGGTTAGGGGCTAGCAGTTCGTAAGGGCCGTCCCGCCGCGAACAGTCAACCACATCCCTACCAGCTTAATGGCATGGTTTTTACGACTTGCGGCCTGCGAACTGCGACCGGCGGGCGCCCCCACACGGGGCGCCCCTACAAATTATTCCGGTTTCACTTCGGCCCGGAAGATTTCGTCGCCGATGGTCTTGACCCAGAAACCGATGAGGTTGCCATAGGTTTCGCGGTTCTTGTCTTCTTCGGCAGCCTTGATGATATACGTCGTGAACTGGCGGGCCCAGGAATAGCCGAAACGGTCGAACTGGGCCTTGCGGTTGGCATCGGCGATCTGCTCGATGATGGGCAGGAAGATGTCTTTCGTCACTTCTTTCAAGTGTTCCGTAATGGGATAGACATAGGCCATGCCTTTGGCATCTTTCTGCATGAAGACCAGGGCCAGCTTGTCCGGGTCGTGGCTGTCGTCGGCATAGTCGATGTGATAGGCTTCCAGGGGCAGGCGGTCCTTGTCTTCCTGGCTCAGGAGCTGATAAGCGCCGTATTTGATGATTTCATAGAGGCGGTCGTCATAAGAGCCTTCCAGTTCGATGATCTTTTCCCGCCATTCGCCCCAGGTCAGGGCAGCCCGGCAGGTATAGGTCGTGAAGGACGGAGACCCCAGGGCATCCTGGACTTCCTTCGATGTGACCCGTTCTTTCGGGTCCGGGATGTGCCAGACCAGGAGCTTCTTGTCCCGGTCGATGTAGAGGCACTTGCTTTCCATATGAATCTTGGCATGACAATGAGGGCAGGTGTAGAAAAAGAGATTTTCGTCGAAATGGACGCGTTCACTCAATTTCGCATCTGCCGTATCGATGACGTCCCACGTATGGAAAACGCCGTATTCGTGACAGGCCGGGCACTGGACAGTGACGTCCAGGTCATGGGTTCCGTTTCTTTTTGCCATGGGTTACACTCCTTCCGCACTGCTGGCCGGATACAAGGCCATGATCTGTGAAGCAGCCTGTTCGATGTCGACGAGGCTGCGTTTCCTCAACTTCAAGAAAGGATGGACGATGGCTTCGATTTTCTTGACGTCTTCCGATAAGGCAATCGGGTCTGGTGCGTCATCGCGGCTCTGCAATAAGGCCAGGGAAGCGCCGGCTTCTTCCATCATGGCCGCCTGTTCATTGCCGGCAGCGTCTCCGAGATGGCGGAGCCAAAAGAAGACAGCCGCTTTCGTATAGGCTTCCTGTTCTTCCGGACTCGTGCAGACCATATCGATGCGGTCGAAACCGGCCCCGTCGGTCAGGAGCAGTGGCACGACGGCTGCGGCAGCCCGCTGCAGGGGATAGCGTTTTTCTTCCGTACTCAGCGAGGCAAAAGCGATGTGCTTCAAATGCTTTTCATCGGCCAGATGGATGGCCTTCTTATAAGCCGATAACAATTCTCCTTCTTCGCCGCGCTTGCCGCCTACCCAGTACGGCCCGACAGCGTGGATGATGAAAGGGGCCTTCAATTTATAGCCCTTGGTCATGACGGCACTGCCGACGTGGCACATGCCGATGGTACGGCACGAGGCGGAAAAAGACAAGCCGCCTTTCTGATGAATCTTACTACTGACGCTATTCGTCGGCAAGAGAGTCGAGCTGGCAGAATATACGATCCCGTCGGCCTTCCACTCCGATAAATCACCTAATACTACACGAAACTGCATCGTGGTCACACCCTTTCCAAATGGATACTCTGTTCCTATTATACCATTACTTGACAAAGGTATTAATAGCTTTCTTGAGATTTTCTACGGCCTCTGTGTCGTGTTCCTGGATGGCATCGACGATGCAATGGTCGATATGGTCCTTGAGGATGACCCGGCTCACACCGGCAATAGCCGAATGGACGGCGGCCAGCTGGACCAGGACGTCGCTGCAGTCACGGTCTTCTTCGATCATGCGCTTGATGGCCTCGATATGACCGGTAATGCGCGACAGGCGGTTGAGGACGCGTTTCGTTTCCGTATGATGATGGGCATGATGATGAGCCGGATGGGTATCTACAGGGACGGGCGGTTCCTCGTCGTCATAGACGAAATCGGCTTCATCGGCAGCCTTGATGACTTTGATGAAATAGAACGAGTCCGTATCCATGGCGGCGACGACGGAAAAACCGGCGCTGATCAATTTCTCTTCCAAGACATCGACAGGCGGCAGCACGGGCTGGCCTCCATGGATGGCGTTGACAGCCTTGCGGGGCATATCGTGCATGATGAGCAGCATCCCGCCAGGCACAATGGCATCATAAAGGCGGTGGATGACTTCCCGGCTGTGATTGGCGACATGAGGATAAAAATTAAGGCAGCAGACGACATCGTAATGTTTTTCCGGAAAATGGTATTTCAGGACATCGCCCGTCGTAAAAGTAACGTTGGCCAGGTGAGAAAATTTCTCTTTAGCCACATCGATCATCTGCTGGGAATAATCAAAGCCTTCAACCGTCCCGTCTGGACCGGCAGCAGCCGATAAATACGGCAGGAACACGCCCGTCCCGCAGCCGGCATCGAGGATGACCGAACCAGGCCGGATAGCTGCCAGCTCCATAAAAGACGACAAGACCCTGACGTCGGCCTTGCGGTCGCGGTCCCAGTTCCTGGCATAATTTTCAAAAAATATATGTTCCTTATCCATAGGGATTCCCCTTTTTCGAGTTTGTCGTAAGCAGTGGAGAAGTGGTTTGTGGCGGGCCGCCTTGACAGGACGGCCCCTACGAAAGACTAACTGCTAAAAAAGGGCCTGTCACACGAAGGCTGTTGCCATCATGCGTAGTCCCTTTCTCTTTATAAATTCAAAACCATCTGCTAACCACTAACAGCTAGCCACTAATCACTGAAAAGGGCTTGTCGTCATACGACAAGCCCTTTTTACATGGTGCGGTTGGGGGGACTTGAACCCCCATGAACTTTCGTTCACTACCCCCTCAAAGTAGCGCGTCTGCCATTCCGCCACAACCGCATATAAAATTGTAAAAAAAAGAATATGGCGACCCCGATCAGATTTGAACTGACGATCTTCGCCGTGACAGGGCGACATGTTAAACCGCTACACCACGGGGCCGTTTCTATTCAGCGCTCCTCAGAGAGAAGCTATGGTGCGGTTGGGGGGACTTGAACCCCCATGAGCTTTCGCTCACTACCCCCTCAAAGTAGCGCGTCTGCCATTCCGCCACAACCGCATGATAGGTAAGTGATGTTGGTGCTCAGGGACGGAATTGAACCGCCGACACGGGGATTTTCAGTCCCCTGCTCTACCGACTGAGCTACCTGAGCAAAAAAAGTGGCGACCCCGATCAGATTTGAACTGACGATCTTCGCCGTGACAGGGCGACATGTTAAACCGCTACACCACGGGGCCGTTTCACCATTGTATCAGCACGGAGTGCCTCAACGAAAACTATTCTACCATGACATGGCATTTTTGGCAAGTCTTTTTTTATCTTTTTTTCCAACAATTCCAAATTTCCCTCTATGTTATCGGCTACATTTGATGTATAATATAGCCGGTACGCTTTGTTTACACCGTTTTTACAAAGAGATTTACAGAGAGGATAGAACAAACACATGGTTCATGCAAAGAAGGCATTCAGCAACTGGCGGCGCAAACTCTTGCCGCTGTTCATCATCTTTGCCGTAGTTTACGGCTTCTGCTTTGAATGGCAGTTTCTCGTCTCCCTGGGCATGGGTCCCGACAATATCGAAGACATGACGTTCGGCCTGCTGCCCGGCGTCGGCGCTGTCGTCCTGTCCCTGGCCCTGTACTGGAAGCACCTGTCCCCAGGCGCCGTCATCCCGCCGGCCCTCATCGGCCTGGGCTGGATCATCACGGGCCCTTACTTGAGTTATATTTCCCTGGTCAATACCAACACGATTTACTTGAACAATATATATGATATATATGTAGGGCTATACTTTTTTGCTATCTTTTTCTGCCTGAACATGATTGTCCGGCAGTACCTCCCCCACAAAATCGGGGCCATCTTCATGACCCTGGTCCAGTTCGCAGCCTTCTTCATCATCTTGCTGCAGTGGGTCTATTACTTCCTTTATAATTCGTCGATCACCACGTCCGGCGCCCTGCTCATTTTCCAGACGGGACCTGCAGAAACGCTTGAATACTTCCATTCCCTGGGACTCTTCAAGGTGACCGCCATCGCCGTCGCCCTGGCCCTGATCCTGGGAGCACTGTACCTCTTGAACTATCGCCAGAACATCCTGCCCCGGACCCACGTCTACCGCAAGATCATCCCCCTGGCTTCGCTGCTGCTCATCATCGCCCCGTCTGTCGGTGCCTTGAGTGAAGAAATCTTCCCGGAAGCCTTCCCGATCCGGACCTTCATCGACACGCACGACTATATGCAGCGCTCGGCCTTATATGCCGAAAACCACGACGATAAATACGCCGCCCTTCAGGCCGTCCAGCTCCATCCGGCAGACTATCCCAACACGGTCATCGTCGTCATCGGCGAATCGGAAACGCGGACGCTGATGAATGCTTACAACCCGGATCACGTCCCCAATACGCCGTGGCTGACGGCTATGAAGTCGAATCCGGACTTCACGCTGTTCACCAACGCCTACAGCTGCGTCTGGTACACCGTCCCCGTCCTGGAACACGCCCTGACGGAATCGAATTTCTACAATGACAAGCCCTTCAACGAATCCATCTCCATCATCGACATGGCCAAGAAGGCCGGCTATAAGACGTACTGGTTCAGCAACCAGGGCTCTGTCGGCGTTGCCGATACGCCCATCACCTTAGTCGCCAACACGGCTGACGTCTCCGAATGGGTCGACCGGGACCTGAAAGAATCGACTTTGGACGGAGCTCTCTTACAGTTCCTCAAACGCGTCGATCCCAAGGAAAAGAACTTCGTCGTTCTCCACGTCATGGGCAGCCACATCGAATACCGCAACCGCTACCCGCAAGAATTCCAGAAGTTCAATGACGGCAAGATCAACCAGGAAGCTGATTTCGACAATACCGTCCTCTATACGGACTGGGTCCTGTCGCAGATTTACGACTATGCCCGGGATAACCTCAATCTCGACGCCATGATCTACTTCTCCGACCACGGCAGCGATCCCGACGTCGCCCGCCAGCCCGACAGTGCCAGCTTCAAGGTCCTGCGCATCCCCATGTTCTGCTACTTGTCCGATGGCTACCAGAAGCGCAACCCAGAAGTCGTCAAAGCCATCAAGGCCAATAAAGATAAGTATTTCACCAACGACCTGGAATACGAATTCATCTGCGGCGTCCTCAACATGCAGTCGCCGAACTACGACCCGACCATGTCCATCGCCTCGTCGCAGTGGAAAATGGAACGAAAAGACCTGAAGACCCGTTTCGGCAAGACCAGCCTCATGGATGATACGGAATATTAGTAGGGGCCGGCCTGTTAAGGCGGCCCGCAGTTCGCAGTTCGCAGGCCGCAAAGGGCGTCCCGCTTGCGGGAATCCCCCTGAACCGCTTTCACAGGCTGCTGTCGTGCAAAGTTTTTTTGCTATCATGCATGATTCCTTTCTCTTTAATTTAATGTTTGAGGTTTGATGTATGCTGTTTGAAGCGATAGCTTTAAATTTAAAGCCATCCGCTAACAACTAACTGCTAGCCACTAACCACTTTAAAGGGCTTGTCGTCGTGCGACAAGCCCTTTAGTCAAACCTCCCTCATAATGGTATAATAAACATATACCATTATGAGGGAGGTTTTTCTTATGGAACATGCTTGTGTCGCAGCGGGGTTATTTCCCCATCCGCCGATTATGCTGCCGGAAATCGGCGGCGATGAACTGCGAAAGATAGACGCCACGGTCCGGGCCGTCCAGTCGGCTGCCCGATTGATTGTCAGCCAGAAGCCGGAAACATTGGTCATCATGTCGCCTCATAACTACGTCTTCCCCGACGGGGCGACGCTCCTGGAAGCGCCCCGCCTCTACGGCAACCTCGACGCCTTCGGCTATCCGGAACTGGCCATGGACGTCCGCACCGATATGGACCTGGCCGAAGAAATCTTTGAAACAGCCACGCCCAAGACTGACGTATACCGCCTCGATGCTGCCTGGAGCGACCGCTTCGGTCACCCTCTCTACGTCGATCAGGGTACGTTCGTCCCCTTATATTACCTGCGCCAGGCCGGCTTCACCGGTCAGGTCGTCATCATGGCACCGCGCTTCGACGACTACGACAGCATGAGCCTCTTAGGCGACCTCGTCGTCCAGGCCGCTGCCCGCCTGGGCCGGCGCATCGCCATCATCGCATCGGGCGACTTGTCGCACCGTCTCCTGCCGGGTTCGCCCAACGGCTACACGCCAAAAGGGGCCATCTTCGACAAGACCGTCATGGAATCCCTGCAAAAACAGGATCCGGCCCTCTTAAAGACGATGAGCCGCAGCCTCATCGACGAAGCCGGCATGTGCGGCCTGCCGTCGGTATACTTCCTCTTCGGCGCCTTGCGCCATTTCCGCCCGGTCATGCCGGTCTATTCTTATGAAGGGCCCTTCGGCGTCGGCTACGGCGTCGCCCTGTATCTGCCGGAAGGTCAGGAAAAACGGGCCGAAAAGCCGGCTGTCGCCGACATCCGCGTCCGCCTGGCCCGGGAAAGCATTTCGTACTACTTGAAGCACCATGCCTTCATGAACGTTCCCAAGGACCTGCCGGAAGACCTGCAAGACAAGGCCGGCGCCTTCGTTTCCCTCCACAAGGGGAGCCGCCTGCGCGGCTGCATCGGCACCTTCCTGCCCATGCAGATGAATATTGCCAGCGAAATCATCCACAACGCCGTATCTGCTGCGACGCGGGACCCGCGCTTCTACCCGGTCAGCCTGGACGAACTGAAAGACATCGACATTTCCGTCGACGTCCTGGGCCAGCCCGAAGCCGTGGCTTCTCCGGCCGACCTGGACCCCAAGAAGTACGGCGTCATCGTCATGAGCCATGCCCAGACGGGCCTCTTACTGCCCGACCTGGAAGGCGTCGACACGGTCCAGCAGCAAATCGCCATTGCCAAGGAAAAAGCCGGCATCCCGCCGCAGGTCCAGCCCGACCTCTACCGCTTCACGGTCACGCGCTATAAGTAGGTGAGACCATGGAAGCCGCCTATTACGAAATCGGTCCGGCCGGCCAGGCGCTCTGCCGTCTCTGCCCCCATCACTGCCACATCGTCCAGGGTCATCGCGGCCGCTGCCAGACCCGCTATTACGACGGAGAACGTCTCCAGGCCCTGAACTACGGCCAATGCACGGCCATCGCCTTAGACCCTATCGAAAAGAAGCCCCTCTATCGCTTCCACCCCGGTTCCGCTATCCTGTCCCTGGGTTCGTGGGGCTGCAATTTCACCTGTCCCTTCTGCCAGAACTGGCAGATTTCCCAGCAGGAAGCGCCTTTCCGGGAACTGACGCCGGAACAGGCTCTGGCCCTGGCCCAAAGCAGTACGTCAAATGGCAGCATCGGCCTGGCCTACACGTACAACGAACCGACTTTGAGCTATGAATTCATCATCCAGACAGCCCGCCTCGTCCATGAAGCCGGCCTGGTCAACGTCATGGTCAGCAACGGCTACATCGAAAAAGAGCCGCTCCAGGCCCTGCTGCCCTATATCGATGCCTGGAACATCGACCTCAAGGGATTCTCCCAGGACTTCTACCAGTCCCTCTGCGGGGCCTCCCTCCAGCCCGTGCTGGATACGATTGAAGCAGCCGCTGCCGTAAGCCATGTCGAAGTGACGACACTGGTCATTCCCGGTCAGAACGACGACGTCGAACAAATGGACCATCAGGCCCGATGGCTGGCATCCATTTCTCCGGACATCCCCCTGCATCTGACCCGTTACTTCCCGCAATATCACTGGTCAGCGCCGGCGACGCCCGTGACGACGCTGAAACAACTGCAGGCAGCAGCCAGCCCGTATCTTCACTACGTCTATCTAGGCAATGTCTAGCTGCTTGTCATCGCCATATGTTAAACGATTATTGTAAAGTTTAAGCTTGCACAGCGTTTTAAACATGATATAATAAAGTACAGTTTATTTTTAATTTTAAAAAGAAGTGGTGGTAAAGAATGGCATTAAAAGAATTTACTTTTAATATTGGTGAAACTACGCAGACTGTCATGCTCCCGGAAGAACACATTTCCGACGTCATGGAAGGAAAACACGTTCCGGCTGTCGATGTCAAACAAGCGACGATCGACTGCATGCGTCATCCTATCGGCAGCGCGCCTTTGCAGGAAAAAGTCCAGAAAGGCGATAAGGTCTGCCTCGTCGTCGCCGATGTCACCCGCACGTGGAACCATTCCAATCAATTCCTCATCTATATCATCGATGAATTGAATCTGGCCGGCATCCCCGATGATGACATCTACATCGTCTTTGCCCAGGGCTCGCACCGCGCCCAGACGCCGGAAGAAGACGTCCTCGTCTGCGGCGAAGAAGTCATCCGCCGCATCAAGACCTATCAGCACGACTGCATGGACCCGACCCTCGTCGACTGCGGTACGACCAAGCTCGGTACGCCGTTAAAACTCAATAAACGCGTCGTCGACGCCGATAAAGTCATCATCGTCGACGGCATTACGACCCATCTTTTTGCCGGTTACGGCGGCGGCCGCAAGCTCATCCTGCCCGGCGTCTCCGGTTTTGAAACGATCCAGCGCAACCATTGCCATGCCTTAGCCGACGAATTCGGTCATGGCATCAATCCTAAGACCCGCGCTCTCATGATCGATGACAACCCGCTCAATGACGACATGATTGAAGCCTGCAGCAAAATCAACCCTTGCTTCCTCGTCCACTCCGTCATCAATGGCGACGGTGAAATCTGCCGCATGGTCGGCGGCGACTGGTACGAAGCATGGCGTGCCGGCACGGAAGCCGTCCTCGACATCCAGCGCGTTCCCATGAAGCAGAAAACGGACGTCGTCATTGCCTGCGCCGGCGGCTATCCCAGCGACGTCAGCCTCTACCAGGGCTGCAAATGCTATGACCCGGCTGAAATGGCTGTCAAAGACGGCGGCATCATCATCGCCATCATGGAAGCCCGGGACATCAAGGAACCAGCCATCTACATGGACAGCTTCAAATACGACACGATGGACGAAATGGAAAAAGCCCTGCGGGCACACTTCACCATCCCCTTCTTCGTCGCCTTCAACCTCTTCTGCCTGACCCACAAGGACACGGTCATCCTGGTCACGCTGCCGCGTAACTTCAACGACATCCGCCGCACCGGCCAGATTCCGGTCGAAACGGTCCAGGAAGCCTGGGACCTGGCACAGCAGAAACTGAAAGAACAGGGCAAAGACAAGGATTACACCATCAACATCATGCCCCATGCCACCAAAGTCATGCCGATTTTACAGGAAAAATAGCGAAGCTGTTTTTCCTGTAGGGAGTTGTCGCACGAAGGCTTTTACTATCATGAAAGTCCCCTTTCTCTTGAAAGTTTGTAGTACAGAGTTTGTAGAAGAGGGCTTTAAATTTAAAAGCCTTCACTAAAAACTACAAACTTAATACCCAAAAAGGCGCTGTCTCCATGCGACAGCGCCTTTTTTGATGCCCCGCCCAAGGGGCTCTCCTCCTGGGAGAGCTGTCAGCGCAGCTGACTGAGAGGTTGATTTTCGTACAGGTTACGGGATTTTCACAAGCGGATTCGAAAATGCAACCTCTCCGGCCTTTCAGGCCACCTCCCCTATCAGGGGAGGCTTGCGACCTGCGACCTGCGGACTGTGTTCCTCATTATTCCTAAAGGCTATACATGTCTATTCTTCGATGCATAAGTTACATAATATATTTTCGTCTATCTCATGACAAACGTAAAATCCTATGCTATAATATAGCCAAGAGATGCGAAAGGAATCGCAAGCAAGTTGCTTCCTTTGTAAGCGCATTAGAAAGGGGTGAGTCCAGTGGAAATAGAGAAAGTAGAACATGCCGCCGGCGGTAAGGGGTACATCTTGAAGAAGAGACTTCTGAGCGCCACCGAGCTGAAAGACAAGGTAGGTATGTTCGCCGAAATCACATTGAAACCTGGATGTTCCTTAGGCTATCACGTTCACAGTGACAACGCAGAAGCATATTACATCCTTTCCGGAGAGGGAGAATATGACGACAACGGAGAAATCCGGACCGTTAAACCAGGAGACGTTACTTACACATCAGATGGCAAGGGTCACAGCTTGGAAAACAAAAGTCAGAATGATTTAGTTTTCATTGCGTTGATCATTAACAACTAAATAATGTCCATAGGATCAGCAAACGTTCGTCGATGAACATTACGAATTAACTTATCTTGATTTGAAGTGCTTCGAACTTTTCGAATGGGTGTGATGTTTTTCAAATAGGTTAGTCTAGTAAATCCAAGCGCAACGAACGACAATTGTTTTCAACATTTTTGTACGAGGTTAAAGTAACCAGAACCAAAAACGAGATGAATATGAATCCTATAACGTAGAGGACCGGTAGACATATGTCGCGTGTGTATCGGTCCTTTTACGTATGTCTTTTTTTGCATGACTCGTCCTTTCTCCATTGACAGACAGCGTCCCCTCTTCTATAATATACTGAAACGGTATTCTATAGAATCTGTTTATATTCCAAAAGGGGGAGTCACTCATGTCTAACGAATCACAAGACCGGGTCCAAGAACAGGCCCGCGAAGCCATCCGTGGCAGCCAGGGCCAGCATCGCGGCCGTCAGTTTGCCTTGTGGATGGGCGCCTTGATCATCGGCGCAATCTTAGGCTGGCTCGGTATTCCGGCATTGAATCAATTATTCGATTTCATTGCCACAGTTTTCACGCGCTTATTCCAATTCATCGCCGTACCGACCATCGCCTTAGCTGTCATCACAACGTTATCGGCTTTGGGAGCCAAAAAAGAAACGGGCCGCATTTTTGCCCACGCCGTCACGTACACGCTGCTGACGACGATCTGTGCTGCCGCTATCGGCCTGGCACTCTATCTCTGGATTGCTCCGGGCAACCTGCCAGTTGACCTCATCAATTCCGGGGTTTCCAACGTCCCGCAGAAACTGGAAAAAGTTACGTATTATGACCATTTCCTGTCGGTTATCCCGAATAACATGCTCCAGCCGTTCTTGTCCGGCAATGTCCTCTCGGTTATGCTCATCGCAGCGGCTGTCGGCCTGGCTTTAGCCTTCATGCCGAAGACGGAAAACCGCGCCGTTCTCCTGAAAGGGCTCTTGGGCTTACAGGAAGTTCTCTTCACCCTCATCCGGGCCCTGCTCTGGATTCTGCCCGTCGGCATCCTGGCTTTCTCGGCTCAGCTTTCGGCGCAGATTGAAGCAGGGGTCATCGTCGGTGCCCTGGGCAAATACACCCTGGTCATCCTCGGCGGTAACCTCATCCAGTTCTTCATCGTCCTGCCGATTTTCCTAGCTCTCCGCGGTCTCAACCCGATTTACGTCTTCCGCAAGATGGCACCGGCTATTGCCGTCGCCCTGTTCACGAAGAGCTCGGCCGGTACGCTTCCGGTCACCCTGGCTTCTGCCGAACAGCGTCTCAATGTTCATCCTCAGGTATCCCGTTTCGTCCTGCCTATCTGTACGACCATCAATATGAATGGCTGTGCTGCCTTCATCCTGGTCACCTCTTTATTCCTCATGCAGAATGGCGGTTTCGACCTCTCTATAGGCACGATGATTGCCTGGCTGTTCGTCGCCGTTCTGGCAGCTATCGGTAACGCCGGCGTCCCCATGGGCTGTTACTTCCTGACCTTGTCGCTCATGTCCGGCATCGGGGCTCCTATCGGCATCATGGGTATCATCCTGCCGATCTACACCATCATCGACATGATTGAAACAGCCGAAAACGTCTGGTCCGACTCGGCAGTCTGTGCCATGACCGACCACGATTTGGCTTCTGAACTCGACGCTCAACCGGCACCGGCTCAGCATTAATAGCGTAAAAAAGAGGCTGTCGCATTAAGACAGCCTCTTTTTGAGTATTCATTTGCAGTTTGTAGTGAATGCTTTTAAATTTAAGACCATCTTCTACAAACTATAAAGTAAAAAGGCCCTCGCAGGATGGCAAAAACCTTCATGCGACGGCCTTTTTTTATCTACCGGAATAAGCCGCCGGAAATAACGAGCTTCTGGATTTCATTGGTCCCTTCATAAATCTGGGTGATTTTCGCATCGCGCATCATGCGTTCGACGTGATATTCTTTCATGTAACCATTGCCACCCATCATCTGTACACATTCCGTCGTAACCTTCATCGCCACGTCAGTACAAGTCAATTTAGCTACGGCAGCCGCCGTCGTAAAGGGCTTGCCGGCTTCTTTCAGGCAGGCTGCTTTATAGAGCACTAATTTCGCCTTTTCGATATCTGCATAAAGTTCTGCCATCTTGAATGCCAAATACTGCTGCTTATAGAGGGGTTTTCCGAACTGTTCCCGTTTTTTCATATAGTCGATGGCGATTTTGAAAGCCCCTTCTGCAATCCCCAATGCCTGAGCACCGACACCGATACGGCCGCCATCCAGTGTCTTCATGGCGAGTTTGAACCCTTCTCCGGGTTTGGCAATCATCCGGTCTGCCGAAACGCGGACCTGGGACATGACCATTTCTGAAACCTGCGCTGAACGGATGCCCATCTTGTTTTCGATTTTACCGACGTGGAACCCTTCCATTCCCTTTTCCAGGACGAAAGCACACATGCCTTTCGTACCCAGAGCCGGGTCAGTCAAGGCATAGACAACCGTATAATCGGCTAACGGGCCGTTCGTATTGAAGATTTTCGTACCGTTTAGCACATAGTCATCGCCATCTTTCGTGGCAACCGTTTTTTGACCAGCTGCATCAGAACCAGCGGAATGTTCAGTCAGTCCAAAAGAGCCGATAGCCTGACCCGAAGCGATAGGGCTCAAAAAACGCCGTTTCTGTTCTTCTGTCGCGCTGGAATACATGATGCTGCCGCCATAAAGCGACGTGTTGACCGAAAAGGCAATGCCAAAAGAAGCATCAACCTTGGACACTTCTTCAACGGCCAGGATATACGGCAGATAGCCGATATCGGTACCGCCGAACGCCTGTGGATAACAAAGGCCATACATGCCCATCTTGCCGAATTCCTTAAAAGCTTCAAGGGGAAATTCGGATGCTTCGTCCCGTTCTACCACACCGGGTGCCAGTCTCTTGGCAGTAAAATCACGGACCTGCTCCATAATCTGCTGTTGCTGTGCTGTCAATTCAAAGTTCATACGACCTCTCTCCTTTGGTGTTAAACAAACAACGATAATATGCAATATGATGATTTGTTATATTGATATTTCGTTTTAAGAATTATTATGGCTACATAATACCATGACCATCATCCAAAGTCAATGAAATGCGAATTTTAGCATAGACAAATTATTCGTAATGCGAAATTGTAATGTAAAAAAAGCTTGCCGCACGTGCGACAGGCTTTTTAAAAGGTTATCCACTACTAATCAAGGATTCGCGGATGGTTCTGAATTTGAAGTTTTATATGGGCGGGACAATATGTAAAGTCACCACTCCATTTCAGCGTACTTTTAACCCAGGAGCACAAGTCGCACAGGGAATATGGACAACACATTTGCCGCAAACTTCGCTGCCTGCACTATTACTCCCTGTACCGTCTTCATTCGTATAGGAACTGCCAAAATTAGTATAAACCTCAGCATTCTTCAGCAAGACGTCGAAACACTTTTTACGGTCATATCCATCACACGTCAAAGCGCCACTAGGACAATGCCGAGTACAAACACCACAAGTACCATTTTTCTTGTACAAGCAATAATCTGCTTCTATCGGATGGTCGGCAGCTACCGGTAAATTCGTAACAATAGTGCTATACCGGCCGCAACAGCCTTCTTGGGTAATCAGCATGTTATTGATGCCAAATGAGCCTAATCCGGCCAGATAGGCGATATGACGCTGAGACCAATGGCTAATCAATTTATCCCGATCAAAGGTCGTCGCTTCTGGAGAAACAGCTGCATGATATCCGGCAAGACGCAACTGATAGATAAGATGGTCATTGAGCGTATTAAACATCGCATTCGTCTGTTCATAGGCCAAGGCCCACTGTGGAGACGCCAACCCGGTACAGGCATTCGTTTCGCCCAATGCCTTGGTAAAAGGAACGAAATAAGCGATGATAATCGTCGCATCTTCCAAGACTTCCCACGGCATGACGTGTTCTGGCGATACCAGTTCTTTCAACCGTTTGATTCCATCACAACGGGCATCTGCAAACCCGACCAAAGGTGTACGCCATACATCGGCAATCCCCTGTTTTTGTCCATAATCTCGGACAAAAGTAACAATGTCCTGTCGAATATGTTCTTTTACATTCATCATGCTCCCTCCTATCCCGCCTATATAGACTCTTGCATTTATTATACACTTCACAAAAAGTTTCACAATAACAAAAAAAGAGGCGTCGTTTAAGACAGCCTCTTTTTGAATTTGAAGTTGAAAGTTTACTATTAGCCTCGAACTGTAGCTTCTTTCATGGCTTTGACATAGTCGTAGATATGGGGTGCTGCATCGTCGCCGTATTTGGCGATGATTTTGACGATAGCACTGCCTACGATGACGCCGTCAGCGACATGGCCGATTTTTTCAGCCTGTTCTGTCGTATTGATGCCGAATCCGACAGCACAGGGTACGTCCGTGACTTCCTTAGCCGTATCAATGATTTCTTTAAGGTCCGTCTTGATTTCCGTCCGCGTCCCTGTAACACCCAGGGAGGAAACGATATACAAGAAGCCTTCGCCGACTTTAGCGATTTTCTGGATACGGTCTTTCGACGTCGGTGCAATCATGGAAATGATGTCGATGCCATGCGCTTTGGCAGCAGCCGCACATTCGTCGCGTTCTTCAAAGGGCATATCCGGAATGATGATGCCGTCCATGCCGGTTTCCTGGCAGCGGGCAAAGAATTTTTCAACCCCGTAGTGGAAGACCGGATTGAGGTACGTCAAAAAGACCAGGGGAATCTGGGTTTCCTTGCGGACCCGTTCGACGAGGGCAAAGACGTCATCAATGTGCGTACCGGCTTTCAAAGCCCGCAGGTCAGCTTCCTGGATAACGATGCCTTCTGCAATGGGATCGGAAAAAGGGATGCCGATTTCAATGAGGTCCGCTCCGGCTTTTTCCATAGTCATGATATATTCATACGTCTTGTCCAGTGACGGGTCGCCAGCTGTCAAGAATCCGATAAATGCTTTGCCGTTCTTAAAGGCGTTGCCAATCTTACTCATGTAAGTCCCTCCCTTTATATCTTGCAATGGCGGCGACGTCTTTATCACCGCGGCCGGATAAGCAGACGATAATGATGTCGTCCTTGCTCATCTTCGGTGCAATCTGCATGGCTTCGTAGACGGCGTGAGCGCTTTCGATAGCGCAGATGATGCCTTCTGTACGGGCTAAATATTCAAAAGCTTCGACGGCTTCATCATCTTTGACGGGGATATACTGGGCCCGGCCTGTCTGATGCAGATAAGCATGTTCCGGCCCGATGCCCGGATAGTCGAGGCCGGCAGAAATAGAATAGACTTCATCGATCTGACCGTCTTCGTTCTGGCAGAAGAGCGATTTCATGCCGTGGAAGATGCCAACTTCGCCTTTGGCCATAGTCGCAGCGTGCATCTTGGTGTCGATACCTTTGC
Source organism: Megasphaera jansseni (assembly GCF_047974155.1). Classification (NCBI taxonomy): domain Bacteria; kingdom Bacillati; phylum Bacillota; class Negativicutes; order Veillonellales; family Veillonellaceae; genus Megasphaera; species Megasphaera jansseni. Next base: position 42,493 of record NZ_JBHYRR010000019.1, read on the forward strand.
CAGCGGCTTCACAGCCGATGAGTTTGACGTCTTTATCGCCGATGAAATGATAGAACATCCCCATGGCATTGCTGCCGCCGCCAACGCAGGCCAGGACAGCCGAAGGCAATTTTCCTTCCCGTTCGAGGATCTGCTGACGCGCTTCCTTGCTGATGACAGATTGGAAATCGCGGACCATCATCGGGAACGGATGGGGTCCCATGGTCGAGCCGATGACGTAGTGCGTATCATCGACGCGGCTGACCCATTCACGCATAGCTTCGTTGACGGCATCCTTGAGGACCCGCGAACCCGACGTGACGGCGTGGACCTTTGCGCCCAGGAGTTCCATCCGGTAGACGTTCAGGGCCTGGCGGATCGTATCTTCTTCGCCCATGAATACTTCACATTCCAGGCCCAAGAAAGCCGCTGCCGTCGCCGTAGCGACGCCGTGCTGGCCGGCACCGGTTTCAGCGATGACCCGCGTCTTGCCCATTTTCTTGGCCAGCAGGCACTGGCCCAGGGCGTTGTTGATCTTATGGGCGCCTGTATGGTTCAGGTCTTCGCGCTTCAAATAGATTTTAGCACCGCCCAGGTCTTTGGTCATCCGTTCTGCATAGTAGAGCAAAGACGGACGGTTGGCATAATTGTCGAGCAAATCTTTCAATTCCGCCTGGAAATCGGGATCATTCTTATAATGGCTGTAAGCTTTTTCCAAACGCTGGATTTCATTCATCAATGTTTCCGGTATATATTGACCGCCGAAGGGGCCAAATCTTCCTGTACTCATGTAGTTACCTCCTGTAAGCACGTACTTGTGCCATGAATCGTTTCATTTTTTCTTTATCTTTCACGCCATCGGTCTCAATGCCGCTGCTCACATCCAGGGCAAAAGGCTGGAGCGCCGCCGCCTGGGCCGCGTTGTCCGGATTGAGGCCGCCGGCCAGAAAGTACGGTCTGTCGATATGGGCCAGCAGGGCCCAGTCGAAACAGTCCCCGGTCCCGCCGGCACCGTGGTCGAGCAGGATGTAGTCGGCCCGGCTCATCTGAGCCTGCCGGACATCGGCCTGACTGGCCATAGAGAAAGCCTTGATGACCGGTACCTTCAAGGTCTGCTGGACGGCTTCGATCATCGCGTCGTCTTCATGGCCATGGAGCTGGACCATCTGGATCGTACCGGCGGTGACCAGCTTTTCGATATGTTCCAGGCTGTCATCGACGAAGACGCCGACGGCCGGGATGGACGGATTCAAGTCCTGCCGCAAAGCAGCAGCCTGGTCGTCACTGACGCGGCGTTTCTTGCCGGCAAAGACGAAGCCGGCATAATCGGGACGGAGTTCATTGGCCCAGGCAATATCGCAGGGCCGCTTGAGGCCGCAGAACTTGACCTTAACCACGAGAGCCTCCGGCCAGCTCGTCGAGCATGGCTTTCTTGTCAGGACTGCGCATGAAGGTTTCGCCGATGAGGACGGCGTCGACGCCGTGGTCGCGCAGGACCTTCGTATGGTCTGCCGTCTTGATGCCGCTTTCGGCAACAAAGAGGATGTCCTTCGGTACCAGCGGCCGCAGGCGGCAGCTCGTATCGAGGGATACCGTAAAGTCCTTGAGGTTGCGGTTATTGACGCCGATGACGCGGGCGCCGACGGCGATGGCCCGGCGCACTTCTTCTTCATCGTGGGCTTCGACCAGGGCCGACAGGCCCAGGGAATCAGCCAGCTGGAAGAAGGTCTGCAGCCGGTCATCATCGAGGACGGCACAGATGAGGAGCACAGCCGACGCGCCCAGGGCCCGGGCTTCATAGATCTGATATTCGTCGATGACGAAATCTTTGCGCAGGACCGGCGTCTTGACGGCAGCGGCGATTTCCTGTAAATACTGCGGGCTGCCCAGGAAGTAATCCCGTTCGGTCAGGACGGAAATCGCTGCGGCACCGGCCTGTTCATATTCTTTGGCAATGGCGACATAAGGGAAATCAGGAGCGATGAGGCCTTTGGACGGCGACGCCTTCTTGACTTCACAGATGAAGGACAAGCCCGGTTTGGCCAGGTTCCTTTCAAAGGGGAAGCCTTCTTTTTTTGGCGCTGCCAGGGCCCGCTGCTTCATGACTTCCAGCGGCACCTGCTGTTTATCCGTGACCAGCCGCTTGGCAACGGCTGCGGTAAGATCATCTAATATCATAGGGCACCTTCTCACTCCTTGCTGACGGCAATGCATTTTTCCAGGGCAGCCGTCGCCTTGCCGCTGTCGATGAGGCTGGCGGCGAGCTGGATGCCATCGGCGATGGAGTCGGCTTTGCCGGCGACGAAGAAGGCTGCACCGCTGTTCATGAGAACGGCATTGCGTTTCGTCCCCTGGATCTTACCGGACAGGACATCGCGGGTAATCTGGGCGTTGACTTCGGGCGTACCGCCGACGAGGTCTTCTTTTGTCCCCGGTGTGAGGCCGAAGTCTTCCGGTTTGATGACCGACGTCCGGTAATACCCGTCGCGGAGTTCGCAAATCGTCGTCGGGCCATTCGGTGAAATTTCATCGAGTTTTTCCTGGCCATAAGCGACGAGGCCCCGTTTGACACCGAGGGAAGCCAGGACTTTGGCCAGCGGTTCGACGAGATAGCCGTCATAGACGCCGAGGAGGAACATTTCCGGCTTGGCCGGATTGGTCAAGGGTCCGAGGATATTGAAGACTGTCCGGAATCCCAGTTCCTTGCGGATCGGCCCGACGTATTTCATGGCAGCATGGTATTTCTGGGCAAAGAGGAAGCAGAAATTCGTTTCTTTGAGCATCTTCAACGCCAGCTGCGGGTCCTGCTGGATGTTGATGCCCAGCGCTTCCAGGCAGTCTGCCGTGCCGCACAGGGATGAAGCGGCCCGGTTGCCGTGTTTGGCGACTTTGACGCCCCCTGCGGCCAGGACCATGGCTGATGTCGTGGAAATATTGAAAGAGTGGGCGCCATCACCGCCGGTACCGACGATTTCCAGGACTTCCATACCCGGATGAGGAACGGGCGTGGCCAGGGAACGCATGGCTTCGGCACAGCCGGAAATTTCATCGATCGTTTCGGCTTTGGTGCTCTTCGTCGAAAGCGCAGCCAGGAAAGCAGCGTTCTGAGTCGGCGTCGTTTCGCCTTTCATGATTTCCATCATGACCTGATGAGCTTCGTCATAGGTCAAATCGCCTTTATTGACAATCTTGATAATCGCTTCTTTAATCATTGTAAGTACCTCCCTGTTCAAAGAGTCATCTATATCACTTATAAGTTAAGGAAATTTTCTACCATCATCGGCCCCTGGGGCGTCAAAATCGATTCGGGATGGAATTGCAGGCCGTAGACAGGATACTGTTTATGGCCGACGGCCATGATTTCGCCGTCATCCGTATGGGCCAGGACTTCCAGTTCTTCCGGCAGCGTATCCGGGTCGAGGGCCAGGGAATGATAGCGGCCGACGTCGACCTGTTCCGGCAGTCCCTTGAACAAAGGGCTGTCCGTCTTCAGCGTAGCTACGGACTGTTTGCCGTGCATGAGCTGTTTGGCATAGGTAATGGTGCCGCCGTAGACTTCGCAGATGGCCTGATGGCCTAAGCAGACGCCCAGGATAGGGACTTTGCCGGCAAAGTAGCTGATAGCCTGTTCGCAAATACCGGCATCGGCCGGGCGGCCAGGGCCGGGAGAGATGATCAAATGGTCCGGATGCATGGCTTCGATTTCTTCGACCGTCTTTTCATCGTTGCGGATAACCGTGATATCCGGGTCGAACTGACCGAGGAGCTGGTAGAGATTATAAGAAAAACTGTCGTAATTATCAATGAGAACTATCATTTGTCAATCCCTCCATTAGCCTGCTGTAGTGCAATGACGACGGCTTTGGCCTTGTTCAGGCATTCTTGGTGTTCCTGTTCAGGGATGCTGTCGGCGACGATGCCCGCACCGGAGCAGGCGTAGACGTGATTTCCTTTCTTATAAGCCAGTCGGATGCCGATGCAGCAGTCCATATTGCCGGTAAAGTCGATGTATCCGATAGCACCGCCATAGACGCCGCGTTTGTGACCTTCCAGTTCATCGATGATTTCACAGGCCCGGATCTTCGGCGCCCCCGATAGGGTACCGGCCGGCAGGACCGATGCAATGGCATCGACAGCCGTCTTATCCTTGCGGATTGTGCTATGGACCGTCGAGCCGATGTGCATGATGTGGGAGAAACGCAGGACGTCGAGATAGCGTTCGACGTGGACGCTGCCGAATTCACTGATGCGGCCCAGGTCATTGCGGCCCAAGTCGACGAGCATATTGTGTTCAGCCAGTTCCTTCGTATTGTGCAGGAGTTCGTCTTCTAAGGCCTGGTCTTCTTCAGGCGTCTTGCCCCGCGGCCGCGAACCGGCCAGCGGGAAGGTGAAGAGGTCGCCGTTTTCCAGGCGGGTCAGCGTTTCCGGCGAAGAACCGGCGAGTTCGATGTCATCACCGGAGAAGAAGAACATGTACGGTGACGGGTTGATGGTCCGCAGGACGCGGTATGTATCGAGGAGGCTCCCTTCGGCTTCGGCACTCAGGCGGTTGGCCAGGACGACCTGGAAAATATCGCCTTCACGGATGTAATTCTTCCCCTTTTCAACCATCTGGCAATATTCTTCTTCATTGAACAAGGGCTTGAAATCGCTCTTGAGCTGCAACGGTACGTCCGGTGCCTTCTTGCCTTCGCGGATCAGCGCTTCCATGCGCTTCATTTCCAAAAGGGCCCGGTTGTAATTTTCCTCTGCCGAGTCGAGACGGACGTTGACGATGAGGTAAATCTGCTGTTTCAGGTTATCGAAGACGATGACCTTGTCGAACAGCATGAGGTCGAAGTCGTTGAAGCCATCATCATCGACGGCATTGAGTTTCAGCGACGGTTCGGCGTATTTGATGAAATCATAGGCGAAGTAGCCGACCAGACCGCCTGTAAAAGGAGGCAGGTCCGAAAGGCGCGGCGCCTTATTGTCTGCCAGGATCTGGGAAATGAGCTGTTCCGGATGGTCTGTATGGATCTGGACTTCAGCGCCAGTCTTGATGTGAACCGTACCGTCCTTGCAGTACAAGCCCATCTGCGGGTCATAACCGATGAAGGTGTAACGGCCCCAGCGCTGGGAATCTTCCATGCTTTCCAGCAAGTAGCAGTGAGAGCTGATGTTCTTGACGATGCGCAAGACTTCGATAGGCGTGCGGACGTCGGCATACATGCTGCGGCAGATGGGCACGACCTTATATTCCCCTTGATATGCTTTTACCTGTTCCAGACTAAGCGTTTCCATATGAACCTCCTAAAAAAAAGAATCCGTCCATGACAATGTTACTTGTCAAGGACGGATTAAGTTCCGCGGTGCCACCTTGTTTTAGGGATCGAACCCTACTCTCGACGGAATACCAACATATTCCCGGCAACTGACGTATGCCAACACGTCGCAGAATACTCAGCCTTAAGGCCTTTGACTGCGCCCTCAGCGGTCCATTTAACGAGCTGCGTCGGCCGGCTCTCAGCACCCCGGCTCTCTGTACGTGCACGTCATCGTTTTTACTTCCGCCTCAAAGGTTTCATGGACGATGTTCGGTTGATGGTTGTATGATACACCGCATTTTTTAACCTGTCAAGGAGATTTTTGTCCATTTTCTAAAGACAATCGTTTTACTGGCGAAAAAAAGATTGTCGTACGACGACAATCCTTTTTAGGGGTTAGCGGTTAGGGGCTAGGGGTTAGGGGTTTTCAGGGCGTTACGAACTATGAGCCACTAACTGCTAATCCCTAACTGCTAAGAAACTACATCATCGCGATGACCGGCGAGATGATGAGCAGGATACCGGCGAAGACGATGAGGACCAGGGAGATGCCTTTGTATTTATGCAGGGCATCGACTTTATAGACCAGGTATGCCGGAATGAGGCAGGCGATGATACCGAAAATCGGGCCGAGCAGGGTCAAGAGCTTGAGGACCGGTGCATTGAGGACGATGGCACCCCAGGCGACGGCGACGGCGAAGAGGAGGATACCGTGACGGACGACGGTCTTGCTGATTTTTTCTTCCGGGATGAAGCGGCGCAGGATATTCATGGCAATGCCCTGGCAGGCTTCACGGAAACCGAGGAAGACGCTGAAGAAAGCCGTCATGACTGCGAAGATATTGAGGATGAGGCTGAAAATCTTGACGGCGCTGCCATCAAACCCTCTGGCGACGATGGCCAGAGCCGAAATGTTCTGGGAGTAAGCGATGACAGCCTGGTCATGACCGAGGGCCAGGTTGAAGGACATAGCATACGAGAAGATCGTGATGAACAGGACGGAGAAAGCGATTTTCATAGCCCGCATGGCTTTATAACGGGCGACGTGGATGGACTTGTTATGAGAGCGGTAGGAAATGACCATCGGGCTGATGCTGGGGATAAAGAGGATCGAGGTCAACGTGACCGGCAGCATGGCGATGGTGTTCTTGACGAGGTAGCCCAGATCCGGGAAAACGCCGATGTTGGCCAGGTTCCAATGCTGGATCATGATGCCGCCTAAGCAGATGACGACTAACAATTTCGTCAGAACCATGAGCGTCGATACGCGGAACAAGAGCTGTTCACCCCGGGAGGCGATGAGGACCATGACACAGATGATAGCCAGTCCGTAGAAGGGGCTGTCCGACAGGAGCGTATCCGTTACGCCAAAGGAAAACAGGAAAGACGCGCTGTCGTTGGTCAGGGCCGTCGAATACATGAAGACGCAGATGAGGATGCTCAGAAAGTAGAGGATCCCCAGGAGGAAGCCCCAGTTCTTACCGAGGTAACCACTGATGACACTGGGATAATCTTCACACCGCGGCGAGTCTGCCAGGGTATTGATAAATAAACGCTGTAAGAGATAGATAGCCGGATAGGCGATGATAGCTGAGAACAAATAGACCCATACGCCGACCAGGCCGACCTGAACGGGCAAGAAGACGATACCGGCACCGATAGCCATACCGATGCTCATAATAATCCAGCCCCAGTCCGTGCTGTCGAACTTGACGGCTTCTTTCCATTGTGCATCTGTCATGCCCGCCTGACGGGCCAATGCTGCTGATGAGTTCATATGAATTACCTCCTATGATGGATACATTTGAAAATACAGTGTCTCTCTTAACATTACATCTTCGTCGATGTCATCGGCTCCCCTTTCTCAATTTCTCTTCATATACATTTTATCTATATCAGTTTTTGTTTATTTTCCAAAAACCATAATTTTTAATGTATATGTCGGCGTTTCACCTTTTACTAAAACGTTCTATTTCTTAATTAAAGTATAGCATGTAAGGTATGAACTGTAAAATATTCATTGTGCAATTTACTTTCATAGGATTTTCCTATATCAATACCTTATTTCCTTTAAATTTTCTCCATCATCAGACCAAAATTCCATATATTGAGAATGACTTGTTCTCACGATTCCCGCATTTCTACAAAGAAATGTCCTTTCTAAAAAGTCAAATTTCGATATATTTTCTTTATAATTTGCAAGTCACGACTAGACATTTCCTTTTACCTTTTCGCCTCTATTTATTCTTTATTTTCATTTTAAATATTCCTTTATTGTATCAAAAGCTCATAACTTTCCTCGATTTTTTTATTTTGATACAATAAAAGTACGATAAACGATTCTATAGGTACGGTTGATATTCGAGGTGTTTCATTATGACTTTACAGCAACTTCGTTATATCTTAGAGTTATCTAAGCACAATTCAATTTCAGCTGCCGCACAGGCCCTCAACATCTCCCAGCCCAGCCTGAGCACAGCTATCCGGGATCTGGAAAAAGAATTCTCCCTGACCCTGGTCGAGCGGAACCGCCATGGCATCACCTTCACACCGGCAGGGCTGGAATTCCTGCACTATGCCGGTCACATCCTCTCCCATGCCGCGGCCATGCACGACCATTTCCAGGCAGAAAAAAGACAGGACCTTCCCCAGATCCTGTCCATTTCTTCCCAGCACTATCCCTTCGCCGACGAAGCCTTCATCCACGCCTTGCAGCACGTCCAGCCGGGCAGCTCCTGCGTATTCACCCTGCGTGAAGGGCGGACGTCGCAGGTCATCCACGACGTCGTCACCCGGGAGAGCCATTTGGGTATCCTCTTCTTGTCCCATATGAACGAGCGTTTTCTCCAGGACTTATTCTGCAAAAACAAGCTGGAATTTACGCCTCTTTGCGCCTTTACGCCCTGTCTCTATGTCCGCAGCGGCCATCCCCTGGCAGCGTGCCAGCACGTCGTTCCCGGCCAATTTATGGAGTATCCCTGCGTCCGCTTTGAACAAGGCCATGACAAGTCCCAGTTCTCTGAAGAACTCCTCCTTCCCAATCCGGCCAGCCGCCAGTGTATATACGTCACCGACCGGTCCACCCTGTTCAGCGTCATCCGGTCTACCGATGCCTACACCATCGGCACGGGCCATGTAGCGCCATCCATCATCGGCCGCCACATCCAGGCCATCCCCATCGAGAATCCCTTGGATACCATGACTGTAGGCTGGATCAAAATTGCCGGTGAGCCTCTGCCCGAAGAAGCCCGCCACTACATCACCATCCTGACCGGCCTCTTGGAAGGACGGGAGAGTGGCTAGTGGTTCGTGGCTAGTGGTTCGTGGTTCGTGGCTCGTGGCTCGTAGTGGCTGTCGCACGAAGGGGCTCGTAATCCGTAGGGGCTCGCACGTGGCGAGCCCGTCCCAGGATCCATGTGATTTTCTGACCAGTCTGCCGGAGAAGCATCCAAATTCCTAACGGGCCTTAAACTTAAAATCATCCGCTAACGGCTAACAGCTAACCGCTGACTGCAAAAAAGGCGCTGTCTTCGTGCGACAGCGCCTTTTTTCATTTACAACGAACTATTTATTTGTCATCATATGCTTTTGTCATGCGGACATAGCCTTCATAGCGTTCCTTAGCGTCTTCTTCGGTCTTTTCGAAGAGAGCTTCTGCCGTATCCGGGAAGGTGCGCTGCAAGGACGAGAAGCGTGTTTCGCCCATGAGGAAGTCACGGAAGTTGGCTGTCGGCGGTTTGGAGTCGAGGATGAAGGGGTTCTTGCCCTGTTTCTTCAATTCCGGATTATAGCGCCACAGATGCCAATAACCGGCTTCGACTGCCCGTTTTTCTTCGAGCTGGCTCTGACCCTGGCCGACTTTCAGGCCGTGGTTGATACACGGTGCATAGCCGATGATCAGGGACGGGCCGTTGTAGGCTTCCGCTTCTTTGAGGGCCTTCATGAACTGGTTCTTGTCGGCGCCCATAGCGACCTGAGCGACGTAGATGTAGCCGTACTGTGCTTCCATCATGCCCAAATCCTTCTTGCGTGTCTTCTTACCGGAAGCGGCGAACTGAGCCACAGCGGCCGTCGGCGTAGCCTTCGAAGCCTGACCGCCCGTATTGGAGTAAACTTCCGTATCAAAGACCAGGACGTTGACGTCTTCGCCCTGAGCCAGGACGTGGTCCAGACCACCGTAACCGATATCGTAAGCCCAGCCGTCGCCGCCGAAGATCCACTGACTGCGTTTGACCAGGAACTGTTTCATATCATAGACCTGTTCCAGTGCCGGTTTGCCGTCTTTTTCAGCTTCCAAGAGGGCAATGACCTTATCGGAACGTTCGCGGGTGCCGTCACTTTCAGCCTTATGTTCTTTCCATTCCGTAAAGGCTGCCTGCAGTTCCGGGCTGGCGACGTCCATAGCGGCATCGATGTACTGTTCCAGCAGTTTCCGTTCCGTCTTTTCAGCCAGCATCATACCGAAACCGTATTCGGCGTTGTCTTCAAAGAGGGACGTCGACCAGGCCGGGCCGTGCCCCTGAGCATTCTTGGTATAGCCGCAGTCCGGTGCACTGCCGCCCCAGACGCTGGAACAGCCGTGAGCGTTGGCAATCATCATGCGGTCGCCGAAGAGCTGGGTGACGACTTTGCAATACGGCGTTTCAGCACAGCCTGCGCAGGCGCCGGTGAATTCGAGGAGTGGCTGTTCGAACTGGCTGCCGATGACGGTATTCTTGTCCATCGGGTTGGCTTTCGCCGGCAAGTCGATGACGTAATCCCAAAGAGCGGCTTTATATTCTTCATCGTCGAAGGGCTTCATGGTCAAGGCCTGTTTCGGGCAGACGTGGGTACAGCTGCCGCAGCCCAGGCAGTCCATGACGGATACGACGATATTATACTTATAGCCCGGTGCCACTTTGATTTCCTTATCCTGGTAGCCTTTTGGTGCCTTAGCGGCTTCATCCGGTGTCATCAGGAACGGGCGGATAGCGGCATGGGGGCAGACGAAGGAACACTGGTTACAGCCGATACATTTTTCAGCATCCCATCTCGGCACGAACATGGCGACGCCGCGTTTTTCTTCGGCGCAGGTCCCCGTCGGCCAGCGGCCGTCTTCGATGCCATCATAAGCGCTGACCGGCAGGTCGTCGCCTTCGAGGGCATTGACAGGAATGGAGAATTCGCGGAAGAATTTCGTATGTTTCGACATATCAACCGGTTCATCGACAGCATCAGCCCAGGCGGCCGGTACATCGACCTTGACGATAGCAGACAGGCCCTGGTCGATAGCTTCATTGTTCATATCGACGATATTCTGGCCTTTCTTGCCATACGATGCGACGACGGATTCTTTCAGTTTCGCAATAGCCAGGTCCAGAGGAATGACGTCGGCCAATTTGAAGAAGGCCGACTGCATGATCATGTTGATGCGGCCGCCGAGACCGATTTTCTGAGCAATGCCGACGGCGTCGATAATATAGAACTTGACGTCGTTGCGGGCAATAGCGCGTTTTAATTTAGCCGGCAGTTTTTCATCCAGTTCTTCCGGTTTCCAAACCGTATTGAGCAGGAACGTACCGCCTTTCTTGATGCCCCGCAGGAGGTCGAAGCCATGGACATAGGACTGGCGGTGGCAGGCGATGAAGTCGGCATTATTGATTAGATACGGCATCTTGATCGGCGTATCGCCAAAGCGCAGATGCGATACGGTGACGCCGCCGGATTTCTTGGAGTCATAAGCGAAATATGCCTGGGCATACATGTCGGTGTTATCGCCGATGATCTTGATGGCACTCTTATTGGCGCCGACCGTACCGTCGGAACCGAAGCCCCAGAACTTGCAGGCTTTCAGGCCTTTGCCGCCGGTAGTGATTCCTTTGACACGAGGCAGAGATTTATAAGTAACATCGTCGACGATGCTCAAAGTGAAGTCGTTCTTCGGTTCGAAGGCCTTGAGGTTTTCAAAAGCGGCTACGACGTCGCCCGGCAAGAATTCTTTCGATGCGATACCATAACGGCCGTGGTAGACTTTCGGTGCATTATCAGCTACGGCAAAAGTAGCGGCTACGCTGTGATAGAGCGGTTCGCCGTTGGCACCGGTTTCCTTGGTGCGGTCCAGGACGGCAATCTTCTTGACCGTATTCGGCAAGGCAGCCAGGAAATGTTTTTCCGACCACGGACGGAACATGTGGACGTTGATACAGCCGACTTTTTCGCCTTTGGCAACGAGCATCTTGACCGTTTCTTCAATAGTCTGCGCGCCGGAACCCATAGCGACGAGAACGAATTCAGCATCGGGAGCACCGGTATAATTGAACAGATGGTAGTCACGGCCTGTGATTTCACTGATTTTCTGCATGTAGCCTTCTGCCACATCAGGCACGCGGTCGTAGAATTTATTGAGCGATTCGCGGTGCTGCATAAACGTTTCAGCCGGTTCGCAGAAAGAAATGGCTTCCGGATTATCTGGATTCATGCCGCGTTTGCGGAAAGCCCGGACAGCATCCATATCGAGAAGCGGCCGGAGTTTTTCATACGGCAGGACTTCGATTTTCTGGATTTCATGAGATGTACGGAAGCCATCGAAGAAGTTGACGATCGGGATACGACAGGAAATAGCCGTGGCATGGACGACAGCTGCCAGGTCCATGATTTCCTGGACACTCGATTCACACATCATACTGATACCCGTGCCCCGCATAGCCATGGCATCGTCATGGCCGGCAAAGATCGTATAACCGTTGGTGGCGACCGTACGGGAAGCGACGTGGAAGACGCCGGGCAGGAGTTCGCTGGAAATCTTGAACATATTGCTGAGCATGATCATCATGCCCTGGGAAGACGTAAAGGTCGTCGTCAATGCGCCAGTGTTCAACGCACCGTGCATGGCACCGGCAGCCCCTTTTTCGGACTGCATTTCCTGAACCTGGACAGTCGTGCCAAACAAGTTCTTACGGCCATGAGCGGCCCATTCATCGACGTGTTCCGCCATCGGCGACGACGGCGTTATCGGGAAGATGGAAGCCAATTCCGTAAAGGCGTAGGCAATATAAGCCGCAGCTTCGTTCCCGTCCATTGTCTTGAAAATTTTCTTTGCCATAGTACTTTTCCCCTTTCTGTAAAACCTGGTAAATGAAAGAATCCGTGTACACTTAGGAGTCATCCTTAACATTGCGCAGATAAAATCATCACTTTTCACTATGTGACTAAGGTATTTTTTAGATGACTATTTGTTATCTTCATTGTACTATTTCGAAAAAATTTACGCAAGGCCTTTCCAGTAAAACGTTCATCTTATGCCAATTTTATCTAAACGCGTGCATATTCATGAAAAAGAGTCATAAAAAATAGGCTGTCATACAAAGACAGCCTATTTTTTAGTTGCTAGTTTGTAGTTTGTAGTTTTCAGTAAGCCAATAGCTAAAAATTTAAAATCCTCTACTGCGCGCTACAAACGCTGTACTATAAACCATATTATGCCCAAATGGATTTCATGAGCTCTTTGTACGATTCGCCGAGGTGGCGGATGATGACGTCGAACATGGCATAAATCAAATCGCCGTCAACTTCATCGTCTTTGAGAAGGATGCAGGTATCGAGGATGAGGTTGCCTTCATCATCGACGTAGTACTTGAAGGACTTGTACTGCTTATTGTACGTATTGAGCAGCTTGAGGACGGCCGCTTCGTTGTCATCGTGCAGAACCTTCGGCGCTACCAGGACGCGGATCATGCCGTAAATGCTGGTGTCGAGGATGACGATGAGGGGCAGGCGGTTGCCGTTAATGTCGGCAGCCGACCGGAAGACGACCGTCTGGAACGGGTCATCCTTGATTTCATCGACCGTAAATGCCTTGATGTCTTTGTCATCCAGATATTTCTTAAAATTTTCCGCTTTTTTATTCATGGGAAACACACTCCTTTTTTCATAGATAACGATTCAATTTTATTATACCCCATTTCAGCAGGGCTTGTCATATTGAAAGGAGCTGTCGCATCGCGACAGCTCCTTTCAAGTTGTTAGTGGCTAGTTATTAGTTGTTAGCGGATGGGTTTAAATTTAAAGCTTTTCTCTGCAAACTATAAGTTCTGTGCTACAAACTATAAAGTAAACGGGGCATCACATGATGGCAGAAACCTTCGTGCGACAACCCCTTTCTTAGGGATTAGCTGTTAGTGGCTAGGGGTTAGGGGTTAGGGATTAGCGGATGGTTTTATAGTTTGTAATACAAATCTTATAGGGAGCGCCCCTACAGAAAAGGAACTGCCGCATGTGCGACAGTCCCTTTTCTTATTAGGAGAGGAGTAGTTTTTCGAGGATTGGTTCTAATTCTTCCGGTGTCGTGCTGGGTTCAAAGCGTTGGACCTGGCTGCCGTCCCGGTTGATGAGGAATTTGGTGAAATTCCATTTGATACCGTTGCCCTGGGCATTATCCGGATAGTATTCGGCAACGACTTTCTGGATGAGCTGACCGCTTTCTTTATCCGTTTCGTAACCCTGGAAAGGCGCAGCTTCGGTGAGGTATTGATAGAGCGGAGCTGCCTGGTCGCCGCGGACGTCGATTTTCGCAAAGAGCGGGAACGTGACGCCGTGATTGAGTCGGCAGAACTGTTCGATATGCTGATTATCTTCCGGATCCTGTTCCAAGAACTGGTTGCACGGGAAGCCGAGGATGACCAGGCCTTTATCCTTATATTTCTGATATAAGGCTTCCAGGCCGTCGTACTGCGGTGTAAAGCCGCATTTGCTGGCCGTATTGACAATGAGAAGGACTTTATCTTTATATTGGCTCAGGGATACATCGTGCCCCTGGATATCTTTGACGGTGAAATCGTATACGTTCATGGCGTGACCTCCTTATGGCTTATAATTCGTGGATGACGCAGCCGCCAAATTCCGGCGAGCAGGTAGCGCCATCGAGGGACGGAGCTTCTTTGACGGCGAACGATTCTTTCCACAAGCCGTGGAGGTTGCAGTATGCATAGACTTCCCCAGTATCACCGGTTTCAAATTCCGCTTTCGGTTCTTCACCGGGTTTGAGATAACGAATATCTACGCCATTGTCATCGACTAAAGCAATCCATTCGATGTAATGTTTTTCTTCCATCGGGTGTGTCACTGAACCGACGTGGACTTCCAAGTGACCATCGATTTTCTGGATAGCCGGTACATGTTTTTCTTTAGCTGCGTCGACGGTATCGGCGACGAGGTGTGTCAATTCCTGACCGGCATAGATGAGTTTTTCCGGTACTTGTGTGCCTACAGATACTAAAACGCTGCCATCTTTATCGTTACGGTAAAATTCTACGTGTTTCATATGGGTTCCTCCTTCGGGGCTAGGCCCCTGGCGAATGTACGATTTATATATAAGAAGTTGCTTACTAATTAATAATTGTTTTTCTTTATGTGCTTATTATAGACTAAATCAGTACACTTGTCAATAATGGAGAATGGTTATTTTTTATTATTTTTTCTTGATATCCAGTTCGATACTGTGCGGGTCTTTTTTCAAGGCCTTCATCCGTTCCCGCGTCGTCCGGTTGGCACCGCCCCATTTCAGGACCAGTCCGCCGTTGACGCTCCACGTCGACATCATGTTGGACCCAGAGCGCCGCGTCAATTCGCCCCAGACAGAATTCCCCTTTCCCAGGGACAGGGATGTCCCAAAAGTCATGTCATACCAAGTGTAATGACTGGAACCGACATCGGCCGTCAGGGTTGCCTGGTCATCGCTGTGGAGGCTCCCGGTCGTAGTCCCGTTCATTTCCCGCTGAACGCCAAAGCGGCCGTAGAACAGGCCGGCATGGCCGTTGACGCTATACGATTTCCCGGCCATGATGCCCAGGCGCCCGGTGATATACGGTTTATTCCCGGACTTATAGGTCACGTCATCCCCACTGATTGTATAGGGAAAGACATAGCCCAGGGACAGGCCGGCCTGGGGTTCCCAGAAAAACTGTTTCGGCAGAAGCCGCGTTTCGTAGTAGCGCAGGCCAGCCCCGAGCAGCCAGGTCCGATAGTTGACCAAATCGCTGTTCCCATCGGCATCGCTGTAGGAAACGGTATGCTGCAGCTGGGACAGGCGGACGACGGCATCGCCATGGCGGTCGTGTTTATCGCCCCATTCCATGGCAAAACCGCCGCCGTATTCCTTGATGGAGTCGGATCCGCCGCCATAGGGCTGGCTGCCGGCCTGTCCGTTGGTATACACATTCGACGTACTCATGGTATAAAAGGCGCCCTGATGCAGGGTCCCGCCCCAGCGGGCCATGGTATGCGGCGATTCATAGCCGATGAGGGTGGCACTGTAGTCCTGGCTGTATGACAGGCTGCCGTAATCGGGGAAGGTATAACTGCGGTAATCCGTCTTAACCCACCAGCCCGTATCGTCAGCCGGTTCCGCTAAATCTTTATAAGAGGCAAAGCGGTTGTCATCGGTGCGGCGCCAGAGGAGGTCCGACGCCATTTCATAAAAAGAAGCCGTCCCAGCCTGTGTCGCTGCCAGAGAACGGCCGGCAGACTCCCAGTCCACCGTTCCCTCAGCAGCCGCCCCGGCCGGACAGACCAGGAGCGAAAAAGCGATTATCCAGTTACACAAACCAGAGAGACTAAATTTCATGAGAACCTCCTTCGAGGACTTATGTTTCCGTTCTTACTAAATCATAATGGCGGCAGCCCTGTTCCTCACTACAGCGCAAGGTGCCGTGATCGACAAGATATTCGATATGGGCCAGCGTCTCACCCAGGGCGAACCACTTCTGTGTCGGCGGGAAGTCCTTCCATTTCTTGCCGCGCATGGACCAGGTCATATGCGGCGCAATGTCGTAAGCCGTACTATGAGGATAGAGCGCTGCCAGATGGCATATTTCAGCCAGCCGGCGGTCATGGTGAGCCATGATTTCATCAATGCGGGCGGCAATAGACGTATCGCCTTCACGGTGTCCTGGCAGAGCCAGGCGGACAGGGAGGTCCCGCACTTTCTGTAAACTTTCGAGATAGCGTTGCAAAGCCTGTTTCATATGATACCAGACCTGGATATTCGGCGTAATATCGAAGAGGATGTGGTCACTGGTAAAGAAAACCGCTTCTTTCGGCAGGTACAGGCAGCACAGGCCCGGCGTATGCCCTGGCGTGTGGATGACCTGTAAATCACAGTCCGCCAGGTGGAGCTTCTCTCCATCATGAACGGCGATAACCGGAAAATGGGGATCCGGTGAAAAGGTACGGGCCTGATTGGAAAACTGGGTCTTGATTTCTTCTGGCGGCATGCCTTCACGCATGAAGTTGTCTTCGGCAGCTTTCCACGTCGATCCGTCTTCCGAATCGACGAGATACTGGTAATCGACGGGATGCATGTAAATGGGACAGCCGGCCTGGGCAAAAAGACCAACCAGTCCGCTGTGATCGGCGTGAAGATGCGTAATGAACAGGGATGTATCGGGCTGTAAACGGATTCCCAATTTCTGTAAACCCCGGCACAAGGCGCGTTTACATTCGGGACGATTAAAGCCCGTGTCGATGACCAGATTACTAGATGCCCCTTTAATGACATAGGCATTGAGATACTGCAGGGGATTATCGGGTAAATCGACGCGGATACGGTAAATATCGGGATGAGAATGAACTTGTTGGATCATGGGACCTCCTTTTAAGGAATCAGGCGGGCCGCCCTCTGGGACGGCCCCTACGGATAAAGGCCTTTAAATAACCATTTGCTAACCACTAACCACTAGCTGCTAACCACTTAAAAGGGGCTGTCGCACGAAGGTTTTTGCCATCATGCGAGGCCCCTTCAACTTAAAAGTTTTTC